>CAZMWO010000225.1:0-5953 GCA_964569565.1 uncultured bacterium
GCTACTATCTGCTGTCGGCGCCGGTCGAAGCGGTTGTGCTGCTGGTGCTGTTCGCGGTACCGACACTGATGAACCGGTTTCAGGTCGTCAGGTTTCCTGAGGCGCCGACGATGTTGCCGGTAATAGGCGTGCTGTATGTTCTGCTGGTAGTGCTTTCGATCATTTTTGGCAGCTTTGGCATCGAAAACCTGGCGGTAAAGATTCTGTTGCTGATGCCGGCACTGCATATCCTGGCCATGCCGCCCGGCGACGACTCGCAGAGCCGTTTTCAGAGCGAAGCCGGGCAGGTTACCAGCGGTTTGAGCTCTACTCAGAAAGCCCGCATGAAAAGCGCGATCAGAACGAACTGGTGGGAGCTGCTCAGACCGCACGTTGAATCAACTGCTCTCAACATTGCTGCTTTTTACGACAGGTTCAGCGCGATCAAAACCACATTCAGCCGCGAGACCCCGCACACGCATACACGCGCGCAGGATAACGCCCGCAACATGAATCTCGCTGCGCTCAAGAAGCGTGACCGCGATTTTGGCGAACAGGCGTTTATCGAGCGGGTCGACACAGCTTTTACGGCTATTCAGAATGCCATTTACAGCCAGCAGATCGAAAAGATTCAGGCGTTCGTCTCTGACGCCCTGTATGAGCAATTTCGCAGCCGCATCGAAGAGCAGAAGACTGCAGGCATACGTTATCAATACAGCGATCTGATACATGAACCCTCGTCGATCGATCATGTCTACTGCGACGGCAGCTTCGATGAGATACAGGTTCTCATCAAGGCTTCGCTCAAAGAATCATTGATCGACAGTAAAACCGGCAAGGCGATCGGAACCGGCAAAGCCCGCAATTTTTACGAATACTGGTCGTTTATTCGCCGGCCATCAGGAAAGACGCTGAAGAAGCCCGGTCTGCTGGAAGGCAGCTGTCCGAACTGTGGTGCGCCAATTCAGATTGGTCAGGCAACCGTCTGCGGCGTCTGTAACTCATTTATACGCTCTGGTTACTATGACTGGGTTCTCGCCAAAATCACTCAGGGTTGTGAGTGGTCTTATTCAGATCCGACGCTGGTTCCGCTGTGGCGGCAACTCAAGACGGCCGACCCCGAATTCACCATTCATCAGATCGAAGACCTTGCCGCCGTCATTTTCTGGAACCTGCGCCTGGTAGAAATCAGCCGCAAGGTCGAGCCGATTTTCCGGTTTGCCACCTCAGAATTTGCGACCTATCTGGCCGAGGCGCTGAAGACTTCGGCCAATACCGACCGCCACTGGTGGGAAAATATAGCGCTGGCGACGGTCAGCCTGAAAGGCATTGTTACCGGTGACGAGCGCATAAAACTCTATGTTCTCGTAGTCTGGAGCGGAATTCCGGTAACTGCCAAAGCTGACGGCAGCATTGCCGAGCGCATCAGATACAATAAACCGGTGCGTGATGTCATGGTGTTGAGCCGTGACAGCAAATGCAGAACCAATCAGAACAACACTCTGAGCAGCGCGCATTGTCGCAGTTGCGGCGGCGCACTCAGCTCGAGCTTCGCCACGCAGTGTACGTACTGCTCTTCCACACTCAATGACGGCAACGAGTGGCAGATCGAAAAGCTGCTGAAGGAAGACAACCCTGAATTTGCCGAGATTCTCGAGCGCAAGTCGGCAATAGTATCAGAACGCTTTGCTGAAAACATGGCAGTCGAAGCCGCCAGGGTAGCGGAACAGGTCAAGATCGAAGAAACCCGGTCGGGGCGCGACATCATAACCGTCATGGCGCAGGTGCTGCTGGCTGACGGGGTTATCGACGACGCCGAAATGAAATTCATCAACGACATGGCGAAGAAATACCACATGCCGCCAGCGGATCTCGAAGGCGTTCTGGAAGCGGTCAAGGCCGGCGAAATTCACTTTTTGAAGCCAAAGGTCGCCAAAGAAGCCATGGACATTCTCAAGGGCGCGGTGAGCATGGCATTTGCCGATGGCGTGCTGGCGCCTGAAGAGGAGGCCGCACTCGAAAGCGTCGCCAAAGAACTCGGCTATTCAGCAATCGACGTAAAGCGCCTGGTCAAGGCCGAAGAGAAGCTACGCCGCCAGACCCGCCGGCCACCGCTGTAAATAACATAATATGACCCGAATGCCACTAAGTTAACAAAAAGTCTAAGGTCAGATGTTTTACTCGTGCTCAGCGAAGCGGTGCTCGTAATCGAAAAATCAACAGCGCAAATCGATTACGTGCACGATTACGATTACGATTACGACAACGATTAAGAGCAGATATCAGCCGAGGCGGGTGAGGACGTGCTGCAGGAACTGCAGGAATTTTTTCGTGTCGTCGGCGCCGGTTTTGTTGCCGCCGTAGAGTTCGGCTTCGAAGCAGCGGGCGGCGGCCTGGCCGTCGGCGGGTCTGAAATTGAGTTCGAGGCAGATGCGGTCGAAGTATTCGCCGGGCGTCTCATGTTCGTTGCGTGGCAGAACGCCGCGTTCGGCCATGATCGCGGTAAAACTGTTGAACAACCTGACAACGTCTGAACCGGCCAGCACAAAATCGCTCATTTTCAGCATTGTTTCGATATTCTGCCGGAATTCTTCGTGATTTTGTTGTTCTGCCTTTTCGGCGGCGGCTTTTCCGGCAAAGAGTTTCTGCAGCCATCTCAGCAGTTTCTCGAATTTCCTGATGGCCAGCCAGCCGAAGAAGGCGATGGCCAGAAGTGCCAGCGCCAGTCGCAGTCCGCCCCTGACCAGCAGCGTGTAATCTCTGGTCTGTTTCTGGTAAAGTTTTTCGGCTTCTTCGCGCCGATGCTTTTCGGCGCGAACCTGGTCTTTAACTACGGTTCCCGGAGGTTGCGATTTTTCGAACTGACCTGAGCCCAGCTGCCGCTGTGGCATACGAGGCGGTTCGACCTCCTCCTGCTGGCTGGGGTTGCCGGTGGCTTCAGGGGCAAAGCGCTGCGCGTTTTCCTGCTTGAGCTTATTTCTGAGTTCGTCGAGCCTTGATGGCTGCGGCAAAGCCAGACTGCCGGTTATCGGCGGCGGCGCGCCGCCGCGTTGTGGCTGCGGATCGACGATTTTCCAGCCGTCGGCAGTCAGAATTTCCGCCCAGGCATGCGCCATGCCGGCAACCACGAAGAAGCGGCCATCGCGCTTTTTATCAGTTAAGAAACCGTTGGCGACACGGGCAGAAATACCGCGCAGCCGGCAAAGCAGCACCAGTGCGGCGGAAAAATGCTGACAGTGGCCGGTCATCGATTGCAAAAGGAATTCGCGAACCGGGTGTTCACCTGATTTCATCAGATAATCGGCTTTATATTCGCCCCGGGTTTCGAGAAAATTTGCGATCTGTAGCACTGTTGGCGCGCCGGGCGGCGCATCTTTCGCGATACTGTTCGCCATTTCCAGAAAATCGGCGCTCAGCAGTGGAACGGTCGAAAGATACGGGCTGTTGGCGGGTTCTTCGACAACAACGTCATCAGGAGCAAGTCCTGCCTGTGGCAGGTATTCAATTTCAAACTCGTCGCCGACGGCTATGGTTTTTTCGAGCAGAATGCTGCCATCGCCCATGGCCGAGAATTTAAGCGGCCCTGCCAGGTTCTGCAGAGCAGGCGCATGCAGAAGCTTTTCCTCGTAGTTGCAGTAAAATTGCAGGTATGCAGTCTGAGTCGGGCGGGCAAACCCTGAGGGCACGGAAAAGGCAAAGTCAGGCCAGCTTCTTTCGTATGTCTGGTCGAGGAATGTCTGCATGCCGTTGGCGCTGAAACGCTCGAAAGTGCCTGCACGCAGATAAACCCTGTCGGGAAGCGGGCCTGACTTCGGTTCGAAAGTGCATATCAGCTCTTTAATGAACTCTTCTTCGGAGTTTATTGTCGCCAGCTGCTGCGGCGCGAAACGCATGCCGGCAAGCCCCTTTACCGGAATCCTGCGGGCTGCAGCAGAACCCTGACCCGAACCGGATGTCCGGTCATAATGCCTGGACAGAGTCGGATCATCGAACAGCAACAGCAGGACAAGATAGATCGGCAGGCTGATCAGCAGCGCTGCCAGCAGCAGCACCTTATCAGTAACTCCCGGTTTATCGTCGAGGTCGACGCCTTCGACTATCTGGTCCTGTTCGAAATCTTCATTCATGTCTGTCACGCGCCTGTACAATTTCGCTGCGCGAAGGCAGCAGCAGGAATTCGAGATTCATTTCGCTCAACCGCTGTTTGAAATCGTCTTTGCTGACGGGTAAGCCGGTTTCTTCAGAGAACCGCGCCTGGTCGGTATCGTCGATTGCCCACAACGAGACTCTGGCGCCGCGGGCCTGCAGGGCCAGCAGGCCACCGAGAAGTTCATCGACCGGCAGATGAATCGTCTGGCTCAGAAAAATCACGATGGTGCCGGGGCCGGCCTTGTTGAGCGCGAGGCTGAGCAACTGTTGCAGACCGCCGTCTTCGGCGGGTTTGAGATCGGCAAGCAGTTCTGTCATAAAACCATAAACCGGGGTTGCACCGCCCAGTTTGATGTGTTGCGCGACATCATCGATGCACAGACCCAGAGCGGCTGGCAGGCCACGCTGGCAGGTTTCCCCGATAATTGCGGCGGCGATGCGCAGAAGCCGCTTCATGGTGTTGCCGAAACCGAAGCCGCGCAGCTGACGGCGATCGGTGTGAACAAGCACCAGCACGTCGGGGCGGGTATCGCGCTCGAACTGCTTGATGACCGGGCGACCGGTCTGAGCGGTTTTAAGCCAGCTCATCGCCCTGATATCATCGCCGGCGACATATTCTTTGATGCCATAGAAGTCCATGCCATGCCCGGCGAGGCTCGAGCGGCTGTCACCGATCGGTGTCAGCGCGTTGGCTTTTACCAGGTCGAGATCTTCGGGAACCGGCGGATTGAGCCAGACCTTGAGCTGCGTTCTCAGCTGAAAGACCTTTTTTTCTTCGAAAAAGTTGAAAGGGTCACGCACGGTCAGAACGGCCGGGCCGATGTTGAAATTGCCGTAACCGCGGTTCAGGCGATGGCGATAAGTGATTATGGCGCTGCCGTTACCGGCGAAGTCATCGGCCTTAAGCAGTATTTCGGGGCTGCTGAGCACATCGACAGCGGGAAAGTCATCCTGCAGAAAGGCATGTGGAAAGGGTAACAGGTTATTATAGTGAATGGTCAGATCGACTTTGACATTCTCGTTCTCGAGGCAGATTGCCGGCATATCACGACTGACCAGCCTGAAGCCGCGGACGGCGGCCTTTACGTAAAGGCGCGAGAGCAGGATCACCACCACCGGGAAGATAACGAGAATCAGAGCACGGAAGTTGCAGCCGGGGCTGGTGTTACCCGGCAGAAAGGCAATCAGGCCGACGATGAGCATCAACAGCAGCAGACTTCGCACCCGGTTGACGGGATCGCTGAAAATCCGCAGAAAGCCGGTGAAACCACCAGTCAGCGTATGCTGGACTCCCCACATGCTTTTGCTCCGTTATCTGCCGGCGTCTTTGCTGACCGGTACCGGAACGCTGCTGCTTACGGCCTTAACGATGTCGGCCGCAGATACCCGTTTGACCAGCGCGTGCGGCTGCAGCACCAGACGATGCGCGAAAACCGGGCCGACCAGTATTTTGATATCGTCGGGAATCACGTAGTTTCTGCCACAGACGCAGGCCCAGGCACGCACAGCGCCCATCAGCGCAATCGAGGCCCGCGGACTCGGGCCGAGAATCAGTTCAGGGTGGTGGCGCAATGCTTCGGCAAGCGCAAGAATGTAGTCGAGCAGTTCCTGTGATATCGTCACTTTTTCGCGGATGTACTGCTGAATAGATCTGAATTCGCGGCGGCTGACAATGGGGCGCAGAGCGGCCAGAGGGTTGCCGCTGCGGCGGGCGGTCAGCATATCACGCTCATGACTGTGGTCCGGGTAACCCATGCTGAGCTTGAGCAGAAAGCGGTCGAGCTGGGCTTCCGGCAGCGGGTAGGTGCCCTCCATCTCGATCGGG
>CAZMWO010000226.1:0-3661 GCA_964569565.1 uncultured bacterium
CGCGATATTACCAGCCTTTTTCCCATGGGAGAGGGTAAGGGTCGTTTTGCATGCGCTCTCCAATCCATTTATACAAGGTGGTATCCTCACCGCGAACTGTTACATAACCGGTTCGCGATCTCTTGCTTCGCTTTGTATAAGTGGGATTTTCCGCATAAATTTCTTTGTGAGCCAGATAAACCATATCCGGCCAGCGAACGACATCGACCAGATAATATGGTTTTTCAACCAGTTTTCCGGCTTTGAATTCCATTTTTTCTTTTTTGATTATAAAATAGGTAATCGGGCTGGTAGTAAGACTTACCACGTCACCACGCGTTTCTTCTCCGCCGACAAAAAACATCTTGTGCGGCCTTTTGATCTGTAATTCATCAGGATTTTGAAATTCCGGAGACCCGGCAACGCTGAGAAAGCTGACACATTCATCCGCCGCCGCTTTGTTTCGAGCAATGATTTTTACCACATCTTCGCTGCGCCGCCCCCAATCCTGCCAGAGATGGCGTCCGATGAAAGCGGACAGGATTCCCAGAATAACGAGAAGAAGACAGCCTCCTCTGTGGCTGTGCGTAGTGCCGAGTATTTTTTTATGCGCATGCTTGCGGGCACGGTTGCTCATGCAGGTGGGTCCGGTTAAGATTGACACCTCTTTATGAAACGAATTATAGCATATGCATAATTCCCACGCAAGCGAATCGCCGACCGCGACGGTCAGATCAAAGAACCCTGGAAAGTGTTTCCGCTCAAGAAAGCTGAATAATTCAGCTTTCCTGGGAAGGCGCAGCCATCTGCGAACCTGATGTGCTGTAATATTTTGTGCTGAAAACTACGGCTGTCGGCGAATTTTTCGAAGGCTTTTCGCAGCAGAGATCGATGATGCCGTTATCGCCAAGCTGCATCTCGTCGCGCTGCAAAAGGACTGTAGTACCGCACTCGTTGGTTACATAGGTTCCGTTTGTGCTTTGATCGACAATAAAAAATTTGTCTTTGTGATATTCGATACGGGCATGAAAACGGGAAACCCGGTTGTCATTCACAACCAGATCGTTATGATCAAGACGGCCGATCGTGATGGTCGGGCGTGCTTCGCCGACTTCGTATTTATTTTCGCCGAAGACCAGCTCTAAACGTGGCCTGATCAGCGACTTGCCCTCACCAGAGCCTTTCAGGGCGACGGTGATTTTTTCAGTTTCCCAGACAACTTCGTAAACCGGCAACTCTTCGCTTTTACCTTTAACCATTACATTATCGATACAGCGACAATATTCTGCATACAAGTCAGGCAGAGCCTTGATGACGTTCTCGGTGGTGATAATCTGACGCCGTTTTGCCAGCTTGACCATACGGGATGCCACATTGACAGAATCACCGAAGACATCTGAGTTTTCCAGGATCACCGGCCCGTAGTCTATGCCCACATATATATCAGGAGCGTAATAGCCGGAAAGTTCTGATTCGGGAATGGCATCGACCGCCGCCTGCATGGCCATAGCCGCATCGACAGCACTTTTCGCCGAGGGAAACGAACACATTATCTCGTCTCCGATGGTTTTTATGACGGTTCCCTCATGTTCGGCACAAACCCTTGCCATGACGGCAATACATGCTGAAATAAGCGCATGCGCGGCAGTATTGCCGATTTTATCGTATAGTTTGGTGCTCTGAGCAATATCAGCGAACATTATGGCCAGTGAAACGGATGATTCGGTCATAATCCCTCAAAAAGACAGATTTAAGCTGCCTGTATGGTCTTCTGATGTACATACTAACAGACCCTGAACACAATGTCAAACCCGCACTGGCAACGGCACCGGCAGATTGTATAATTTTCAGGCAGACTTCTCAGGGCAGAGCAGATCATAAAGAACCGGTATCATGACCATTGTCATCAGAGTTCCGGTCAGCAGACCGAACGAGGCGACAATACCAAGGGGCGACATGCGTTCGAGGCCGACTGCCCTTTCGAAAGTTAGAGGCATGAGACCGAGAATAGTAGAAAAAGTTGTTATGATAATCGGGCGTAATCGGGTTTTTACCGACTCGAACAACGCCTGATGCCTTGGCATGCCGTCAGCAATAGACGTATCGATAAAGTCGATGAGAATTATGGCGTTGTTTACGATGGTGCCGCCAAGCAGAATAATGCCCATCATGGCCGGCATGCACATGGGCTTGTCAAAGATAATCAGGCCCCAGAAAGCACCGATCAGCGAAAGCGGAATCGCCGCCATGACCAGAAACGGCCGCCACCAGTTCTCGAACAGCAGATAGAGCACAATATAAAGAAAGACGAACGCAAACAACAAAGCTTTTGCCAGTCTCATTCCGGTATCGGCCATGTCAGACATCGTTCCCGAAAGTCTGGCGCTGTAACCGGCCGGCAGCCCCACTTCGCCGAGAACTCTGTTGACATCTTCTGCAACCGCCGAAAGCGGCCTGATTGAATTGATCCCGAGAATATCTATCGTTTCATTGAGGTTCTCGCGGGTAACCAGCGTCGGCTGCAAAACGTGCCTCTGCTCGCCGAGCGAACCGATGAACAGGTCACCCGACTGCCCCGGCAAAGCCAGTTGCGTAATGTCTTCGTGCCAGCGCTCACCGCCTTCACCTATTTCAACTCTCACGCCAAGATCGACGAAACCACGCATTTTGAGTGCCGACGGCGATCGCCCGGTCAAAGTAAGACCAAGGAATTCGCCGATGACCTGTGGCGACAGCTGATAGCGGCCGGTCAAGCTGAGATCGGGCAGAAAGTGGGTTTCCGGTTTGCTTTTGCTCCAGTTCAGCCGCAGGTCGCTGAGACCGTCGATGCGTCGCAGACGGTTTTCCATATCGTTGGCGATCTGAAAGAGAACATCAGGGTCTCTTCCGGAAATCATCACATCTATCGGCGCTCTGGTGGTGGCCATAGGCGTAGCACCAAATTCAGAAACCGAGTAATTCGTCAGCTCAGGAATTTTTGCAAATTCTTCGCGCCATTCGCCCATTATCTGCCAGATTGTCTGTTCTCTCTTGTCACGCGTTGTCAGCCGAACCTGGATATCGAGTTGCTGCAACAGCTGACCGCCGGCACCGAAGCTGACCTGGCCAGGTTCTGAGCCGGCAACTGTCGAGATATTGAGCACCTGTGGAGTGCGCATGATTATCTGCTGCATACGATTGATAACCGCTTCTACGCCGGCCACGCCGGTAGATGGTGGCAGATCGGCCTTGATCGTGACCATGCCGGTATCCATACGCGGCATAAGTTCACGACCAATCAGCGGCAATACAGTACGCGCCGTCACCAGCAGAAGAATCAGCGCAGCGATGACCGGTGGCCATCTCAGTCGCAATCCCAGCCGAAGCAGCTTGAGATATATATTGGTGATGAATTCGAGAAAAGAATCGACAAGACGATAGAACCGGCTTATCAGACTTTTTTCGTCACGTACGGCAAATTTCGCGATATCTGCCTCGCTTTCGGCCACCGCCATTTTACGTAATAACAGTGGCACGACTGTTACGGCAGCGATGAACGAACCAACGAGAGTGGCGGTAATCGTCATACTCAACGGACGCAAAACCTGCTGCGCATAACCGCCCACGAACATGATGGGTATCATCACGACTACTGTGGTAAGCATGCCTCCCCAGATCGAGAATATCACTTCTTCAACACCCT
>CAZMWO010000226.1:3671-5876 GCA_964569565.1 uncultured bacterium
CAAAGCCGTGTTTTTCAGTCTCGAGATGGCGCACGGAGTTTTCGACAACGACTATAGCAGCGTCTACAACCATACCTACCGCGATGATGAGACCGGTCAGCGTAACCATGTTGACGGTGAACGGCGTGAAATAAAGAAATGCGAAGGCCGTCAGAAACGACAATGGAATGGAAACACCGACGATAAAAGCCGCCCGCAGATTCTGCAGAAATATCAACACGATCAGCATGGTCAGCCAGACAGCCGAGAACAGTGCATCTTTCATGCCGGCAACATTGATTGAGATGATGGGTTCCTGGTCGGTGGTTATGGCAAACTCAATTTCTGCATACCTTTGCTGCAGTTCAGGAAGATGGCCCTTAACACTTGCCAGAGCGCCAACCGCATAGCCGTCTTCAGGTTTGAGTATATTGAGGGCGATGGCAGGCCGGCCGTTGCCGTGGTATATACTGCGCGGCGTGCTCACGCCGAGAGTTACCGAAGCGACATCACCCAGTTTGATTATGCCACCCTGCTGAACGCGCATCGGCATCTCAGCAAGTTCCTGCGGCGTACGGGCCTCATTGAGCGTCTTGACCAGAGACTCACGCCCGCCGGTTTCAAGATAGCCACCCGGCAGCGAAAGATTCTGCGCACCGATCGCCTGAAGCACCTGCGCCGGGGTCAACCTGAACTGGCGCAGTTTTTCGATATCCAGACGCACCAGCACTTCCGGCTGGTTGGCGCCGAACACGTCTACTTTGCCGACTCCAGGCAGGCGCAGCAGCTCTTCCTTGATGTCATTTTCCGCCAGCAGCCTGATCGCCTTGAGATCGAGAGATGACGAAGCCTTCGGCGAAAGAGCCAGCGTCAACACCGGGCGGTTGGCATCGGTGATTCTAAAAAACTGCGAGGTCTGCGTGCCGGCCGGGAACCTTCGGGAAACCCGGTTGACCGCGTTGATTACGTCTGTCATCGCGGCAGCCATGTTGACGCCATAATCGAATTGTGCGTTCACCGAAGAAACTTCATCGCGTGAAGTCGAAACCACATTTTTGATGCCGGTCAGGCCCCTGAGTTCGCGGTCGATCAAGGTGGTGACACGACGGTTGACGTCTTCGGCCGAGGCGCCAGGCACGACCGTCATAGCGACTATCTGCGGCGAAACCGTATCTGGAAAGAGATCTACCGGCATCATGAACCATGAAATGATCCCGAGCGAAGCGACCAGCAACCAGAAAGCAATCGACCACGCAGGCCTTCTGATGACCGTTTCTATAATTTTCATCTGATCACCTCGATACTGAAAGAGGCCGGCAAGCGGACGTTTTCGAGATAATTACCAAGCGCGACCACTGTGCCGGCAGGAATTAGATCGGGAGAAAGCGCGATATTGCCATTATCGCCACGCAACAGAGGGCTGACCGTCATGCGTCGCGCCAGACCGCTTTCTACGACATACAGCTGTATCTTCAGCGGATCGTTGAAATCGATGAATGCCGCGGCAGGAGGCACGACAACCCCATCCCGGCTTTCTACGGTAATGCGCACCGGGATCTGCATGTCATATACCAGCCCGCCCACTTCTCCGGGCTTCGAAGCTTCGATGACAACCTGCCTGAATTCGTTCTGAACCGGGTAAATGCGACTGACGACAAACCCGTTGCTGCTGCCGTCCTTGAGTGTCACAGCCTGGCCGACGCGCACGCTGAGTGCCTCCTGTTGTGGAACCTGCATGAGCAGACGCGTCATCGAAACGTCTTCGATGGTATACACAGCATTGCCGGGCTGCACAAGGTTGCCTTCTTCCTGCATTCGCAATGAAACAATGCCTTCGACCGGCGCAGGAATTTCAGCATAATCCAGCCTTGTCTGCCACACGGCAACATCTTTTTCGCTGGCCTGTTTCTGCGATACCACTGCCGAAATCTGAGCTTTTTGCGCAGCAATCTGTGATTTCAGAGATTCAAGCCGGCTGTTAGCCTCGGCGTGCCGGTTAATTGTGGCATCGAGTGCATTTTTGGCGATAGCTCTGGCTTCATAGAGTTTTTCATCTCTGGCTAACGTTGTTTTCCAGTAATCCAGATTTATCTGATGCGCGTCAAGCTGACTGGTCAAAGCCTGCAGACTGGCCTGCGTCGCCGACACCTGACCGGTCGCCGAGTCAGAACGGGCACGCGCCGCCTGCAGTTGCGCCTTCTGCTCGCGGTTGTCAATAACCGCGAG
>CAZMWO010000227.1:0-5849 GCA_964569565.1 uncultured bacterium
ATCGACTCTTTTTATCAGTGTTCGACCGGCGCCTGCCACCTGGTCGAAATGAATTCGCGCGTCAGTGACCGTCAGCCCCCCCTGGTCAGAGTGGTTGACATGCGTCACGAGCTGGTTGCCCGCAAAAATCGCTCGATCTTCTCGCAGCAACTCGGCGATTCGCTCAGAAAAACTCTGGCAGCGCATAAACAGGCGATACTTTACCTGAACCGCCGTGGTTACAGCAGCTTCGTTTTCTGCCGCGAGTGCGGTAAAGCAATAGAGTGCCCGAAATGCAACGTTTCACTGGTCTATCATACCGGCAGCCAGATCATGCGCTGCCACTACTGCAGTGAAATTCAGACGGTGCCCGAAATATGCCCGGCCTGTGGCAGTCGCGCCATCAAATTTTTCGGCGCCGGTACACAGCGGGTCGAAAGCGAGGCAAAACGCTATTTTCCGACAGCGCGTATTCAGCGGCTCGATTCAGACAGCGTATCGACGAAAGGCAGCATGGAAGAGATCCTCGACCGCTTCGGCCGCGGCGAAATCGATATTCTCGTTGGCACCCAGATGGTTGCCAAAGGTCTCGACTTTCCAAACGTTACGCTGGTTGGCATTCTCGCGGCCGACAGTCTGCTGCGTCTGCCCGACTTCCGCGCCTCTGAACGCAATTTTTCTTTGCTGGCACAGGTTTCCGGACGAGCCGGCCGGGGCGACAGTCCGGGCGAAGTCATTCTGCAGACCTATTACCCTGAGCACCATTCGATTCAGTTTGCCCTGACCGAAGACTACCACGGTTTCTATGCCAGAGAAGTACAGCTGCGTCATGAGACGCTTTTTCCGCCATATATCGAGCTGGCTTCATTCATCGTCTCAGCTACCGATAAACAGCGGGCCGCCGACACGGCGAGGTCGCTGCGCGATCTGTTTGTTGCACACCCGCTGGTAGATGCCAGCCTGCTGCTGGGTCCGGCACCAGCGGCTATCGAAAAAATCAACGACCGTTTCCGCTTTCAACTGCTGCTCAAGATGCCCGATTTCGCACAACTGACCAGCACCGTCAGGGAAGTCTGCCGCCAGCTCAAAAAGCCCGGCGATACCCGCCTGAGCATAGACATCAATCCCTGTTTCATGCTGTGACCTTTCCTGATTGACGCCGCGGTTGCTTTCAGCTGTTTTTTTCAGGTTCTCATCGCGCCGGGACAAACTTTGTGATATAATGCTCATATTATAACTTTTTGTATTACAGCATGGAGATTGTATGAAATATAGAGTGTTACACTATGGTGAAGAGCCGCTACGTGCAGCTTCTGAACCGGTTACAGAAATTACCGAAGATGTTCGCCGCCTTGTTGCCGATATGTTCGAAACCATGAACGAAGCCAAAGGCGTCGGTCTGGCCGCGCCGCAGGTTGGCGTAAACCTGCGCCTGGCCATCATCGATATCGGCGATGATCCACTGGTTCTGATCAACCCGCGCATAATCAAAAACTCGGGCAAAGAAACCTGTGACGAAGGCTGCCTGTCATTCCCCGGACTCACCGAGAAGGTCGAACGCGCAAAAAAAGTGGTTGCCGAAGCAACCGACCTCGATGGCTCGGTTTATGAAATTGAAGCCGAAGGCCTGCTGGCGCGCGCCATTCAGCACGAACTCGACCATCTTGACGGCGTTCTCTTCATCGATAGAATCAGCAAGGCCCGCAAACTGCAGATAAAGCACGAACTCGAAATGATCAAAAACGGCGAGTCGCTTTACGACGATGACGAAGAAGAAGATGGGGCACAACTCTGATGCATAAAGCGCCTCTGCGCCTGGTTTTTATGGGCTGCCCGCAGTTCGCGGTACCCGCCCTCGACAAGCTGGCGCAGGACTCTGCTTTCAACGTGGTTGCAGTTTACTGCATGCCCGACCGACCGAAAGGACGCGGCAAAAAGCCGAGTCCGACTCCGGTCAAGCAATTTGCCGAAGCTCATGGATTACCGGTTTTCTCGCCGGAGACTTTTCGTAATGCTCCCGAAGAAATTGAGCGATTGCGCGACTACGCGCCAGACTTTCTGGTCGTCGCGGCCTACGGCCTGATTCTGCCGCAGGCGGTTCTCGACATCCCGAAGCTCGCTCCAGTTAACCTGCATGCCTCTATTCTACCGGCATATCGAGGCCCCTCGCCGATACATCAGGCAATTATCGATGGCCTGCCAGAAACCGGCAACACGATAATGCTGATGAGCAAAGGCATGGACGAAGGCGACATTCTTGCCATACAGACCACAGCGATTTCGCCCGAAGAAGATTTTGCCGCGGTGCATGACCGGCTGAGCCTGATGGGAGCTGACCTGCTGGTCGACACTCTCAAAAAATTCGCTGCCGGCGGCATCACTGCACAGAAGCAGAATCACGCAGCCGCCACCTATACCAGAAAGATAACTCCAGAAACGGCAAAGATCGACTGGAACCAACCGGCAGCAGAAATAAACAACCAGATTCGCGCAATGAGCCCGATTCCGGGCGCATGGTTCGAAGATGCCGGCGAACGCATCAAGGTATTCAGGGCAGTTCCCGGCAATGCGGTTGCCGCCGAACCCGGCACTGTTCTCGAACAGCAACCCGCCAGCGGCATACTGGTCGCCTGCGGCAATGGCAGCAGCCTGCATCTGCTTGAACTACAACGCGCAGGCAAAAGCCGGCTTTCCTGCCGTGAGTTTCTCTGCGGTTGTGCTCTTAAATCAAATCGACTCGTCAACAATGATCAAAACTATCTGAAGGGAGAGTGTCGATTGTGATTCTGCAATTCACACTATCTTGCCAATGAAAAAAAATGAACCAGCTAACAAAAAACCGGTTCCGCCGCAGGCCACGATAAGACGACTCTCGATCTATCTGCGTTATCTCAATGGCCTTGACGGAGATGGCGTCAAAGTGATCTCATCGCACGATCTCGCACGCCGGCTGGCTCTCAATCCGGCCCAGGTTCGCAAAGATCTCGCATATTTCGGCGAATTCGGCAAACGCGGGGTTGGCTATTCAGTAAAAAAATTGCGCGACCAGATAGTAAACATTCTCGGCCTGCAGAAAATGCGCAAAGTTGCCATTATCGGCGCCGGCGGGCGACTCGGCACAGCGCTGGCCCTTTACACCGGCTTTGAAAGGCGCAATTTCAAAGTCTGCGCCCTCTTCGACAAAGACCCCAGGGTTATCGGTGGCGAGGTTGACGGTATCGGCAATATCTTGTCGATCGATGATCTGCCCCTTACTGTCAAGGAAAAGGGTATAGAAATTCTTATATTGACAATCCCGGCCTCTGCAATAAAAGAGGTCTATGACATCGTCATGCTTTCGGGCGTTAAAGCGGTTCTGAATTTCGCGCCATACAAGATGCTGTCGACCGAAGACGTAGCCGTTCACAATGTAGACCTGACAACCGAACTGGAAGCACTGAGCTATCTTCTCTCATTGCGTGAATCAGGGCTTCCCCCGGGCGAAAATATTTAGCCGGCAGACAAAGAGTGAACGCGCATCGAACAGCAGACAAGGCAGAGTCCGCTTGACACCTTGTCTTAATCGGTGTTAGACTGATATATCACAGCACGAATTGGAGTTTTCATGAGTCTTACCATCGATAGCCAGCAACATGAAAACGATGTTGTAGTTATAGCCGTCAGCGGCGAAATTACCTTCGAAAATTCAGATCAGTTCCGCGACAAAATCGACCAGTTGTGTGAACAGGGCAGATACCGCATCATCATTGACCTCGCCGGTCTGCAGTACATGAGTTCAGCCGGCATGGGCGTTCTTGTGCATGGTCTGAAAAAGGCACGCGCAAAAGACGGCGATCTGCGCCTGATCAATCTCAGCGAAAAAATGCGCCGGGTCTTTCTGATTACCCAGTTTACGCACCATTTTATGGTTCTGCCCAACCTTGAAGCAGCTCTAAAAAGCTTTGCCGCCAGCGACGAAAGCAGCAGGTGATAGATTATTTCGCTCGAACAGATTTTTTCCGCAATTAAAACTTATAACCCCGAAGCCGATTTCGACCGCATAGAACGCGCCTACAAATTTGCTGAAGACTGCCACAAAGACCAGTTCAGAGCCTCAGGCGAACCGTATTTCCTGCATCCTGAATCAGTTGCACTTATCGCCGCCGCCGAACTGAAGCTGGACACCACATCGATCTGCGCCGCGCTGCTGCACGATGTCATCGAAGACACAGCCGCCACCACCGCTGATATCGAAGCGATGTTCGGCCCGACCATGGCACAGCTGGTCGAAGGCGTCACCAAGCTGAACAAAATGTTTTTCAGTTCAGCTACCGCCGCGCAGGCAGCCAACTTCCGCAAAATGCTGTTCGCCATGACCAACGATGTCAGGGTTATTCTGATCAAACTCGCAGACCGCCTGCACAACATCAGAACCCTGCAGTATCTGCCGCCGGTAAAACAGAAATACGTCGCGCGCGAGACCATCGAAATCTACGCTCCCCTCGCCCACCGCCTCGGCATCAACAAGGTCAAAAGCGAGCTCGAAGAGACTTCTTTCAAGGTGCTGCAACCCGAAAAAGCCAAAGAAATCTACGAATTTCTCAATTCGACCGGCCTCGAAGGCGACAGCAAACTGCGCGAAGCCATGCAGCAACTCGAAGAGCACCTCATCGAGTTCAGCATCAAGGCCCGCATCACCGGCCGCCCCAAACAGGCTTATTCGATCTACAACAAGACCCTCAAATACAACACCAGTATCGAGGGGCTCTACGATTTTCTCGGCGTGCGCATTCTGACCGAATCGGTCAAAGACTGCTACGGCGCGCTCGGTATGGTTCACAAATATTACAAGCCTATTCCCGGCCGCTTCAAAGACTACATCGCGGTGCCGAAGCCGAACATGTATCAGTCGCTGCACACCACTGTCATTTTCGACGGTAAGCCGCTCGAAATACAGATACGCACCGAAGAGATGCACCGCATCGCCGAAGAAGGCATCGCCGCCCACTGGGACTACAAAGAATCAGGCGGCAAAGATGCTACGCCCGATTACAAAGAAAAGCTATCGTGGCTGCGCAACCTGATCGACTGGTATCAGGACGTCAAAGACGCTTCCGAGTTCATGGAGACGGTCAAGGTTGAGCTGTTCGAATACCACGTCTACGTATTCACTCCCAAGGGTGACGTCATTGAACTGCCCAGTGGAAGCACGCCAATCGATTTTGCCTACACAATCCATACCGATGTCGGCCATCGCTGCATCGGCGCCAAAGTCAACGGCCACATTGTGCCGCTCGAATATCGCCTGCAGAATGGCGATATCGTCTCGATTCTCACCAGCAAAAACCAGAAGGGGCCGAGTCGTGACTGGCTCAAAATCGTAGGCAGCGCCAGCGCCAAACGCAAGATCCGCATCTGGCTCAAAAAGGAATTCCGCGACGAATACGTCAGCAGTGGCGAGCGCGAATTCGTCGAAACCTTTCTTAAACTGGGTGGCGACCGCGAAACCGAAAAAACCTTCAAGACCGCTGCTTTTGGCAGCAAGGTCAAAGAACTCGGGTTTCCGTCGATTGAAGAGCTCTACGCCGGCATCGGCGCCGGAGAAGTCAGGCCTCAGCAGGTAATCGGCAAGCTTTTTCCCGACCTCGTTACCAAATCGACGCCCAAACATCCGACCAAGGCGGCCAGGCGCGAAAAGCAGAAAAAGCGCGAGAACAAAGGACCTCGCATCATCGTCGGCGGTCTTGAAGACGCGCTGATCAAGATGTCACGCTGCTGCAATCCGATTCCCGGCGACGAGATAATTGGTTATATCACACGTGGCCGCGGTGTCACCGTTCATAAAAAAGACTGCCCGAACGCGCGCAACCTGCAGAACGACACCGAAGACC
>CAZMWO010000228.1:0-5848 GCA_964569565.1 uncultured bacterium
GTATAAGGAATACTTTACCAAAGAAGGCTGGATACCAGCAGAAAAGATTATCCGCCGCCAATGACGTATGAGCTGACCGCTGGCCAGGCGCTGGTAATGTACAGCGACGGTTATGTGGAAATGCCCGGCATGAGCTTTGAGTTGTTTCAAAGCATTCTGCTGCAATGTTATGATTCTTCACCGCAGCAATACTTTGCCAATGTGAATCAGTATCTCACCCGGCAGGGCTATATTCAGGCCGGTGACGACAAAACCCTGCTGATCATTCTGCGCAAGAAAGTCTGAACTGCCGCTCGCCTGATCTGATAGTCAAGGTCATGCGACCTCCCCTGATAAATATTGCATCCCCACTTTCTTGAGAATTGCCGGGTTTACTAACACTTTTGTTGACAGGTTCGGATAAATATCTTAGAGTCTTTCCGAAGGCTTATTTATAGACTATAAATACAGGGTTGCGAATCTAGAATGTCATTATCAGCTCTTGACGGCCATAAACCATTTCAATGTGCGCATTTTCAGCAAGGTTTAAGAGTAAAGAGTCTGATTCCACCCAATTCAAAATCATTCAGTTCAGGAAAAATCTCTGTGTACACGATTTCTTTTATGCAAAAACTCTGATTGTATGGAGGCAAAAGTGACTGCTATAAAGACAAGGATCTGGAAAGAAGAATCTGTTGCCGGCAACGAATTTGCACCGGAGCAGTCTTTTTTATACGGCCAGAATTTCTTTTCAAATCTGGCAGAGAAACAAAGCTGTCTGGCATTGACCTTTCTGCACCTGAATGGGCAGTTGCCGACGGCTCATCAGGAGAAGTGGCTGGGTTTTCTTCTCAACCTTTCGGCAAATCCCGGAATACGAGATGAATCGTCTCTGGTAGCAATGAATACCGCTATTGGTTCGCCGCCATCGGTTAATTCGGTTCTTGCCGGGCTTATGGCGCGCAGTGGTCTCAGTCGCGGTGCGCAATGGGTTGAAAAGGTCATGAAAAATCTGATGCTGGCAGAGCGCGAAAGCGCCGCTCTCGCCAGCTTTCGGCCTTATAACGGTCTGGGCAGGCATTACGACGATTCTGACCGCAGAGCGAAGGCGGCGATCCCCTGGCTGAAGGCAGGTTCCTGCTGGGGAAAACACTGCGAACTGCTGGAAAGCCATGCGACTGATGAAGAAGCGATTCTACTCGAAGGACTGATCGCAGCTGGATTGCTCGATCTCGGCTTTTCTCCTGCGGCCGGTGCGGTTTTGTTCTTGCTGTCGGCCGGGCCGGCTTTGGCTGCCTATGCTATTGAGCAGCAGGCACTCGGATACAAGAATTTTCCGCATTATTTTGCACCGGGCCATTACTTTCACTCTGGCGCCAGCCCAGATCAGGAAAATGAAACGGAGACAGATTGAGTCATGTCAGTAAAAACATCCGATCGAGATATTGCAACCCTCAGACGCTGGCAGCAGAAGGCATATTCTGACCTGGGAGGTGTCAACCCTGATCAGAGCGTTACGCTGGCAGGGCATAATCTTTTCTCAGAACTGGTTGGCAACCTTTCACTCGCCGCCTGTTTCCATTTATATGTTAAAAAGACGCTGCCGTCACCGCAGGTTGAAAGACTGCTTTCGGCGATCGTTACTGCAACCGTATATCCTGACATCAGAATCTGGCCGAACCGGGCGGTGGCGTTTTGTGCTTCGGCAGGAACCGGAAACGCAGCCGGTGTAGCAAGCGGAATGCTTGGTATGGAAGGTCTGATGTTTGGTGGTGATTGTGTGGCCGAGAGCTTCCGGTTTATCCGTGATTTAATGGCTGCTGAAGCAAATGGGCTTTCAATAGAGAGCCAGATTGAAAAGGCAAAAGAGAGAAATCAGAAAATTCCTGGATTCGGAAGGCCGATAGTTAAAGGCGATGAAAGGCTTAAACCAATTTTGAAGGTTGCCAGTGAAGTTGGCCTGGCTGACGGCTCTTTTTTACTGTTTGGTCGCAAAGTTGAAGGCATACTGGATAAAGAATTTGGCATCAGGTTTAACGTTGCTGCTCTTATTGCCTGTTTATTAGGGGATATGGGCTATTCGCTTTCCGAAGTTAGAGCTTTCGGGACTTTTTTCCCAATGATATCGTTTTTAGGTGTTTTTCATGAGCATGCGCGTTTGGATGCGAATCCTGTGTTTCCACTGGCAATCAGTGATGTTGAGTATATTGGAGAGCAGGCGCCATGAATTGTGCAGAACAACTGACAAAGCTGCTGCAGAGTGAGGGAGTTAAGTATATCTTCGGAGTTCCGGGCGCTCCTTTAATGCCACTTTTTCATGCTCTCGACCGCCCGAATTGCCATATAAAACCGATTATCGCCAAGCATGAGGCGGGTGGCGCCTTTATGGCTGATGGTTATGCCCGTGTTTCCGGGCGTCTTGGCGTGTGTTGCGGAACGGCCGGCCCGGGCACAACCAATCTGGTCACTGGTGTTGCCGTCAGTTTCAAAGATTCAATTCCACTTCTGGTTCTCACCGCTCAGGTTCCGCTCAATGTTTTTGGCAAGGGTGCGACTCAGGAAAGCTCGGCCGAAGACAGATCGTTCTCGTCTGCCGAGCTGCTCAAGCCATTGACCAAATACAGCGCCATGATCATGACCCCGGAGCATCTTTCGTTTTTTGCAAGAAAAGCAGTAAGAAATGCTCTCAGACACCGCATGGGGCCAACCCATCTGAATCTTCCTCCTGATGTGATGCGCCGACCCAGTTCTTCTGACGGCACTCTCATGGAAATGTTCAAGGACGATGCCAGATATTTTGACCGGGCCAAGGTAAAAGAAGCGGCTCAGGCAATCTTACAGGCAAAAAAGCCGGTTATATTTGCCGGGTTTGGCGTTATTCTTTCCAACGCGACCCAGAAGCTGCTTGAGCTGGCCGAACTGCTATGCATTCCCGTTGCTTCGACTCCAAAGGGCAAGGGCAGCTTTCCTGAAAGCCACCCGCTTGCTCTGGGAGTAATGGGACTGGCTGGCTCTGAAGCGGCTGAAGAGAAAATCCAGGCTCCCGACAACGCTGATCTGATGATTGCGATAGGTATGAGTTTTGATGAGTGGAGCACCAATAGCTGGGATCCCGGAATTAAGGGCACGAAAAAACTGATTCACCTCGATATAGACCCACAGCAGATTGGCAAGAATTATTCGGCCAATATTGCCCTTATCGGCGATGCCAGGACCGTGATTTCAGAACTTCTTTATGAGATAAGACGGCAAAGCGAGCAGACCGACTTTGTTCCCGCCAGATCTCAGAATGCGCAGACTTCGGTTTATGGCAATCTGCTTAACTCTTCAGAGACAGAGCAGATGTTGTCTGATAGCGTCCCGATCAAGCCGCAGAGGCTGATTCATGAGCTGCGCAAATCTCTTCCAGATGAAACCATCTTTTTCATCGACGCCGGCAATCACACGCTCTGGGCCCTGCATTATCTGCAGATAAATCAGCCTGGGACTTTTGTCATTGCGGCAGGTTTCGGCCCGATGGGCTATTCAATTCCAGCGGCAATTGGCGGGAAGCTTGCCGCCGGCAGTCGGCCGGTTGTCGCACTCTGCGGCGATGGCTGCTTCCTGATGCATGGCATGGAAGTGGCAACGGCAGTCAAATACAAAATTCCTGTCATCTGGGTCGTTTTTAACGATGGCCGTCTGAACATGGTTTATCAGGCAGAGCAACTGCAGAGCAGAGGAGGTCTGGAAAGCTACGAGTTTCCGAGACTTGATATCGCTGCGGTGGCGATTTCACTTGGAGCCATCGGTGAAAGAGTCAATCGACCTGACCAGATCAAAAGTGTGATTGAAAAGTGTTTGAAAGCGAATCAGCCTGCGGTGATAGATGTTATAATTGATCCTGAAGAAGTTTCGCCACTCAAAAAGCGAATCGAAGCGATACTCAAGAACATGAAAGCCTGAATAATTGCTATGAACCAGAGTGAAAGTTTGCAGCAAGCAAATGAAGAGCTGCGGGTTTTATCAAAGATTATCCGCAATGTTTCCGGCAAAGTTCAGGTTGATGAGTTTTTGCAGGAGATAGTCGAGGACGCGCGCCGTTACATCGGGATGGATTCGCTGAATATTGGTCTTGTTTCGAAGACATCGCAGAGTCTTGAACCCTTGTGGGTAAGCGGCATTTCGCCGAAGCTGGCGCGCCGCAATTTTCCTAAAATTCCATTGGCAAACACTGAGGACGTTGCAATCAGATGTCTGGCAGAAAAAAAGATGATCTGTGTATCCGACGTCAAATCCAATTCAAGCGTTCATGATGATATAAAAACTCTGGCAGCTGGAGTGTCGTTCATCCTGATGCCTTTAATAGTCGATGACAGCGCAATAGGTCTGGTCGGTTTTGTTAACAACGTTTCAAAACATGAGATTGAAACAGATACTATCCAGCGTTACCAGCGCTTTGTCGATACTCTTGCCATGTTTTTTAACAATTCAATGATATATGCTGAGCTGGAACAGCTGAAACAGAGCCTTGAACGCCAGGTAGAAGAAAGAACCGCCGATCTCAGGCAGGCTCACGAAACCATCTGGGAAGTTAACGAAAACCTTTCAGCGATCATTGAAAGCTCTACCATTGGCATTATCGCAACCGATTCCGCCGGCGTGATCAGAGTTTTCAACCGTGCTGCCGGTGAGATTCTCGACACCAGGCTTGGGCTGTTGCCTGAGCCTCGCATCAGTTGCATTATTGGCCCAGATCTCATGAGCAGGATTTCAGAGGCAAATGCTGGCGAGACTCACGAAACGAACGTAATATGCAGGAACTTTGAAACAGAACTTTCGCGTGGTTGCGAGTGTTCAGAGAGTTCTGAACCTGCACCGGTAAGTCTTTCAGCTGTGAGACTGAAAAGTCGAGAAGGTACCGTTACTGGCTATGTCTATGTTTTTCAGGATATCCGTGAGGTCAGATTACTTGAGACCAAGCTTATCCAGGTTGAAAAACTCAAAATGATCGGTCAGATGGCGGCCGGGATCTCGCATGAATTGAATACGCCGCTTTCAATGATCAAGGCTTCTGTAGCGGTTATCAAACAAGCAGAGAATGGAAATGAAGGCGAAATGGTAGCAAAGCATCTGGGCTTCATCAATGATGCGGTGGGGCGGGCGTCTGCATTCGTGCAAGATTTCCTGACGCTTGCCAAGCCTGTCGCGACCCATTACCAGAAAGCCGAGATTGCTGATGTTATCAACAAAACAATCGAACTTTTCCGGCTCAAGTCTCATAAAAGATGCGTTGAATTTGTAAATTCAGTTGAAGAAGATTTGCCACCGGTTTACTGTGATGTAAACAAAATTATTCAGGTGCTTATCAACCTTTATGATAACGCGGTGGACGCCATGGGTGGGCAGGGAGAAATTGCAGTCAAGGTGCTTTGTCGTGAACTTCTGCCAGCTGATGTTCAGTCAGAAGAGCAATTGAAGCGTCGGGCCGGCGACTCGCCGAGAAGTATACTGATGAATTATCGAAATTTTCACCTGCATGATCTCTACAAGCTGCCACCGGTTTTTGAGCCCGGCGACAGAATTATTCAAATAGAAGTGACAGATAAAGGTTCTGGCATGTCTCAAGGCTTGATTGAGCATGTTTTCGACCCATTTTTTTCTACAAAGGCGGGGAATGGCAATGGCCTTGGCCTGACCATTTCGCAGCGAATAATCAAGGAGCACAAAGGCTCTATTTCACTGAGTTCTATTCCGGATAAAGGTACAACAGCGACGATAAAGCTGCCAACTTATCAGACAATGATCAGATTTGAAAGGACGGTCTAGATGATCCAGGGCAAACGCATTAAAAATGCAGTTGTACTTTTTGTTCGGCTGTGGTAGGCAG
>CAZMWO010000229.1:0-5839 GCA_964569565.1 uncultured bacterium
AGGCGCAGGTCGTCTGAGAGACCGCGCAGCAGAGTCATCGGCACATGCGTGTGGCCGTTGATCAGGCCGGGCATCAGGATCTTGCCGTGGCAGTCCATGATTTCGGCGCTTTCATATTCTTTGCAGATGTCTTCCTGGTTGCCGACGGCGACTATCGAGTCGCCAGACACGGCTACAGCACCCGGAAAATACTGGTTGAACTTCTCGTCTACAGTGAGAACTGTAGCGTTCTTGAACAGCTTATCTACTTTTTTCATCTATTTTGGCCTTTCCCTTATCTTTAATGAGTTAGCAGAAAGGATAGCAGTAACTTCAACTAAAATCCAGTACACTGTGAGCGGTTGGTCATTTTCGATCAATAGAGCAGAATCCGCAGATTTCACTGATTAACGCAGATGTTGAAACAGTTCGGCCTCTTTTGAATTGTAGATTCTGTGACTTGCCAGACATCTCCGCGCTGAATTGAATAAATGGGGCGGCGTCATCCTGTGTGGAGTACAATGATCTTGCCGATTGAGCCAGGCCTCGTGTGCGGCATATAAGCATCGGTTACACTCTGCTTGCGAGTGTTTGCACGATTTTATGACAATTCTGGACAAATCACCAAACAAGTTCAAACCGATCCTGCTATCGAGCTTGATATCGGCGGTGACGGAAAAGTTGGCTTGAGAAACGATCACCCCGATCGCGAAAAAATAGAGAATTTCATCAAACGGAATTCTGAGATTCGCAACCTTTATGTCGGGGTAGTCAGTGCCAAAAACCTTGTTGCCATCGGGAAAGAGTCGGCAAAATTTCAGCAGCGCTATGCCGCCGATCCGCAAGCGGCTGTGAGTGAGTTTGCCCATTTGTTTCCGGGCAGATATCAATATAACAGCAGTCTCAAGACCAGCAAAGATGGCTGGCAGATAATTACCTGGCCTGCTTTTCGTATTTCCTGACCACTACAGATGCCCGAACAGTTCCGGCTTTGACGCCTTGAAATAGAGATAGTCGCGCATAGCCGCGATCTTCGCTGTGGTTATGCGCACACCATAACGATGAGGGTTATGTCGTCGCCGGCAACAGCTTGCCCAAGCCATTTCTGATAACTTGCCATGATGTTGTTATAGTATGTTGTCGCATCTTTATCGTAACAGGCAAGAAACAGATCGAAAAGACCCTGATAACCAAGCTCGGTATCGCTTTCGTTACGAGATTCTACCATCCCATCCGTGTACAAAATAATGGCCTGGCCCTGGTTGATTGCCAGTTTGAGATTGCTGTAAACAGTTTTTTTGAAGCCGCCAAGAACTGCGCCGGCATGTTTTACTTCGCAGACGGTCTTTGCAACCGGGTCGATAAGTGCAGGAGAACAGCCCCCGGCATTACTGTAAACAAGGCTGCGGTCAAATCTGTTAACCAGAAGATATTGAAAAGTCATGACTTTGCGCTGTACACGGTTTTTGATCGAAAAGACGATCTGATGCAGCCGTACAAGCACTGACGCAGGATCTCTGGCAATTTCGCTGCTGCAGATAACTCCTGCTTTTGCCATTGCCATGATCAGTGAAGCGCCAACGCCATGCCCGGCCACATCGCCCAACAGAAGCGCGAAGTTCGCTTCATCGACCGGAAAATAGTCGAAGTAATCACCGCCAAGCTCGATCATTGGCAGACTTTTTCCGAATATGCTGAAACCCTCAACATTGAAGGGCCGGGTCGGCAAAAGCCTGGCTTGAACAATGCTGGCGATTTTCAGTTCGTCAAACTCGCTGATACTGTTGTTGAAAATCTTTGCCATTTCTGAAAATTCGTCACCTTCGCTTTCTGGAAGGCGGAAGGTTGAATCTCGCTTCCCAAGCGCGAGAGCAGCCTGGTGCAGGCGTTTAACCGGCATCAGAAGGTTGAGATGCAGAATGACGACCATAAAAAATATCAGCGATATGCCCAGGACCGTTGGGTATATAAGCTCCTTAGCCTCGTCGCTTATTTTGGCATCGATACGTTCAACCGGATAAAGGACACA
The DNA here is from genome assembly GCA_964569565.1 of uncultured bacterium. Taxonomy (GTDB): domain Bacteria; phylum Muiribacteriota; class Ozemobacteria; order Ozemobacterales; family Ozemobacteraceae; genus Rifleibacterium. Next base: position 2,009 of record CAZMWO010000229.1, read on the forward strand.
GAACCTGATGCTGTTGGTTGTGCTTCCATTCAGGCCGACAAATAGATGGCTGCTTTTGTTAAATTCGACGATTTCAGGTTCTGGTAGCGGAAAATCGGTGGTTTTTGTGAAGAGCCGGTTAATTTCAGGGTATTGTTCCAGAGGTTTTTGTTCGTTCAGCAGTGTCTGTCCATATGCCACATAAAAAGTGAAGCCCCATGGGTTCCTGATTGCGCCATGCAGATGCCGCGCAATATAACTTTCCTGAAGCAGATCAGAGTTTATTACCATAAACAGAAAATGGTCGAAATAAGCGGTGGTCAGCAGCTGGAAAGACTCAACGAACAGCGTCAGTTTGCGATCGCCCCAGCCGGCATCGACCAGTTTGCCTTCTTCAGATAAAAGATCGTGAACTATTTGTTCAAAAGGCTTTTGAAACACAGTTTCGAGCAAATAGGCGATTTCAGGTGGAATGTTTTCATGAGCTGTCGAATTCAGTGTTGCCAGATGACGTTTGCCGAGATGGCTGATAATATCTTTGTCGTTTGGATGCATGTCGTGTGTTATCAGGTTGTATCCAGCCTTTGCTTCGCCAGAATCTCTGTGAACTTTGCCCGCAAGAATAAGCATGCTGGCATAGGCCTTATCAAGCCGTTCTCTGAAAAGCAGCTGAATGTCTTTGCGGAAGGTTTTATCGCTCAGCATATCGGGAAGGCTGAACATGGTCTGGCGCATAATTCTGGCATATCTGGCGTGCTCGAGCTCGAGGTTGCGGTCTATATTCAGGGCAAACTGCGCCATCTGTTGATTAACCTCACGAATCAGAGCAGTTTTTTTGTTGGCAAAATAGTTTATGGCAACCGAACCAAGAATGGTGAGGGGAATGCCCGCCGCGACAGCCATCAGTATTCCTGTCTGCGCGAGCAAAGGCAGATTCTCTATTCTTGCTGAAAACCAACCGCTTCGCTGCAACAACAATATGAAAAATATCAGCAGCAGCAGGCCGGCTATGATAATTTTTCCCGGACGCATTTTTTTGTCAGAAAGTTGGTAGGTGATTAGAATCCATCTATTTATGCCTGTTTGCACTCTGCTGAAAAGCTTGTTCTCATACTCTGTAAATTCATGCGCCGGCTGTTGCAGCAGTTGTTGATAAGCAATACGCGACGTTGCAGAATGTCGATCAAAACCCTGTCTGCTTTCAGAGAAAAATTCCAGTTTTATTTTCTCCTGATCGATAGTGCTTACAAAGGCCTTCAGCCCAGTTCTTTGCTGCAGTTCTTTTGTGCTGATTCTCACCACAACCATCAGCAGACTGTTTCTCGCCAGCCAGTAGCGATACAGGTCTTTCTCAAAATCGCTTTGATAAAGGATATTACAGGAATTATATTCTGGATTGTCTGTAGTGGGAACGAAGAGATTGCGCCCCATGATAGGCCGCAGTTTGTCTACAGCTTTATAGTATTTTGGTGAAACTCCTGTCGAAAGTGCAGCTTGAAGCGATATGCCAGCTTCATTCCATTTTGTGCGTTCTGCCGGGTCTTTGAGAAAATTATCGCTGACCAGCCGGGAATTTCTGTCGTAGACGGCAAATTCAACAGCAGGCTGATATTGGCTGAGAAACTGTTTCATTCTTTCGGCGAATTGCAGAGGTGATTTTGCCTCGGCAAACCAGGTCTTCAGCTGGTTTACCCAGAATTTCTGCTGGTCTGCGTGTAGCTGAAGATCGTTTCTGATTCCGGTTAGTTCGCGGGCTGCGTTGCTGATTTCGATTTTTTTGCGGTTTGCGGCGAAATACTTCAACCCTTCGTTGATTCCTGCGGCCGGAAGCAGAAGGAGCGTCAGTATAAGATAAATCTGTGCAAAAATACTTTTCTGCTTCATTGAAAACTCAACATGATCATGGTGCAATCATCCTGAAGTTGTGCTGACAGATGCTCAAGCCTCTGGAAAATATTGGCAATATGGCGCTCGGCGGTCTGCCCGGATGCGGTTGTGATTATTTCTGCCAGACCGTCAAAGCCGATCTGATGCCCGCTGCTATCCTGACACTCGACAAAACCATCGGTAAAAAGAATCAACCTGTCACCTGGCTGCAGCATAAACTCCGACGTCTGATAGTGAATTTTCAGGTCAAAACCCGGTGGCAGAGCATTTAGCTCTGAAAGAGTTCTGGTTCTTCCATTACTTTGACTGAAGATCATCGGATAGCAGTGCCCTGCATTTATGGCATGTCCACGACCGGTGGTAGTGTCAAGTTCCACGCAGAGGGCGGTCATATAATCTTTGCTGCCATGCTGGCGCAGGTTGCCAAAAACACTGTTTACCTGTTGCATGAGTTTCACGGCAGCCAGACCAAGATGGTTTTCATGAATAAGAATTGACTTGGCCATGGCCATGCTCAAAGCCGCCGGAATCCCATGTCCAGATGCATCGCCGATGAACAGCAGAACTTTGTTGTCGTCGAGAGGAATCATGTCGTAATAATCACCGCCGAGATTCGTCATAATTCTGGTTTTTGCGACGATCTGACAGCGGTTGCTGGTCAGGGCGTTTTCGGGAAGCAGGCTCTCCTGAACTATTCTTGCGACTTCCAGTTCGTGAAGAGTTTCGAGTGAATGATTGAAAGCAGTCATCAGTTCGCCAAATTCATTGTGGCAGACTATTTCGAGGCGCTTATGAAAATCACGTTTTGCAATAGCATCGATTCCAGCTCTGAGTTCCTGTAACGGTCTGAACAACCAGCTCCTGAGAAGGTAGAGCGTTGCCATGGCAAGCAGACAAAGAGATATTACCAGCAATTTTGCCCGGCTGATAATGATTTCACGCTGTCTTTTCACTTTTTCCAATGGTAGAAACGCTGCCAGGATCATTCGATTCAGCTGTCTTCCGGGCATAGCCACAACAATATATTCTTTGCCGGCGAGATTAAGCCGATCTACTTGTGTTATCTGCCGGTTCACCGACATTTTCATGAGGTTTATCAAACGTGGCTGGCTGGTGTTCGGCGCTCGGAAAAGATCTTCTCCGCTTCTGCAATAGGCAGCTATTTTGAGATCACCCCTTACTGGCAACTCATGCAGACAGTAATCCTCTATCTGATCGCGCTGCAACTCATGCAGGCGCCAGGAAACAACTGACAACAGCATGGCGTCTCTGCTTTTTTCCCTTGGCTGCAAAAGTCGGTAATAGATACCCATTTCGAAGTCGCCGATGCCGAAGTAGGAGATATCGTCCTGATGCTCATAAATCCCTGCGTAAAATAGCATGTCGAAAATGCTGGTTGTGGGGCCTTTGTCGGAGATATACCCTGAGATCAGAGTTTTGAGGGCATTGCTGGCTGCTGCACACATCGGTGCTCTGTCACGGGTAATTCTTCTGGAAATTCCAAGCAGGTAGTCTTTACTGTTGCTGTCTGTGATCATCACTTCGCCAGGGTTCGCGACAGGTAAGAGATTTTCGAAAAATCTTTGCAACGACTCTTTTTGCTGAAGTATTGCGGGGTGATGCTCGATATTGGCGATAAGATAGCTGGTTAAAGCGTTTGCGCGCTTCTTGAGAAACCATTCGTAATTACCATCAAGCTTTTCGATTGCATGACAAGCTTCGTTTTTCAGATCGTTCATCATTTCTGTCTCAGTTTGACGTACGTATTCCATGGTCTGAGTAAAAATGACCAGAATGGGCAGAACGATTGCAAATGCGAAGAACGCCGATATTTTGAGCTTTACAGTCATTGAAAAAGGTTGCTTAAGCTGGTATACAAAAAGCACAAAGCACAAAACAAAAAGGTATTTGGCGACAGTAGCGGTAAATGCCGCTTTGATAACTGCCGGGTCGGTCTGAGTATTG
>CAZMWO010000230.1:0-5819 GCA_964569565.1 uncultured bacterium
TCAAAAAACGCCTGCAGATCCATATTAGGCATCTGAATCGGTTTAAGCTCTTCAATCTGAAATGGAGATCCGCGTTGATTTTCTTCGTAGAGATAAGAAAGCGTGAGTATGCACCAGATACCGCCGGCAAGAAGCTTTTCGTAATTTTTCACATAAGTGCTCGAAACTTCAACGCCCTTAACCCCGAGATTTGCAATCAAAGCCTCATAAACGTCGCGCTTTTCATTGAGGGTTACAGTTACCTTGTCAATTACCTTATACTGACCGAGTTCCTTGATTTTTGATTTTACCTTCTCAGCTTCATCAGGCCTTACATAGTTTTCAGAAAGAATGTTCTTTACGCTTTTCAGGCCTTCTTCGATAACTTCATCATCGTTGCTGGCGCAATACATGCCAAGCAGGTATTCAAGAACGTAAACCGGAACATTAGCACCTTCCTTGATCAGCTTGGTCAGGTCTTTTCGAACCACCCGGCCATCAAAATGTCTGTTTAAAAGGCTATCAAGGCTTTCATCAGTTGTGGTCTGTGCAAGGTTTTCCATATTCTGCTCCGTTAAAAGTCGTTCATGATTGCCAGGTCGATATTGAAGCTGATGCGTTCGAGCTCAACCTGAGTATCTGCATCACGCACAACCAGATAGTATTCTTTCTTCTTGTCGTAGTTGCCCTTCTTCAACACAATTTTTGCAACACGCTTTCTTTCATCCATGCTGTCTGATTCACTGTCGAAGGTCAAGGTAACTTCATTACTGATCAGCTCTTCGCCGTCTCGTAAAGAAACGATGACGGGTTGCGGCAAGTTCCTTTCAGACACCTTTTCGGTCTGAATGAACTCAAATTTCTGAAAGTTGTTTACCACGCGGCGGCTTGACCCTAGCAACGACACACCAACTTTACGAACCACTGCCTGTTGCGCGCTTTTGCCCTCAAGCTCTTTAATGGTAATGACGGGCACGGCGATTTCCTGCAACATGGCACCACCATGAACGAACTGTGCCCCGCCTACGAAATGAAACCGGTTATTCCCCTTGGGAACCCAGAACTCAGTTTCATCATCGGTGCCGGCTGTGTTTCTGGTAAAACCATGCCAGGCTTTGCCGGTTTTCTTAAGCTTTTTGCCAAGAATGAACCTTTTCTTGGCGATGAAGGCTTTGTCGGGCTTGTTGTCGAGCTCGCTTTTGTCTGTTGCGGTCAACTTCTGTTCCTGGAACAGAAAGCCGTGGTCAGCGGTAATAAAGACGTTTGCGCCATTCAGGTTGTTGATAACACAACGAACCAGCGAAATAAGCTCTTCAATGGCCTTAGTGATAGCTCCAGGAGTATGTTTTTCTGTGGCGGCCTTATCCCCAACTGAATCAATTCTGTCATGGTAAATATAAACGACCCTGGCACCCTGAATGGCATCACGGCCTTCCTGCTGGTTCATCTGCAACAGGTCTTCACCTTTTATCGCAACGCCCTCATGCTTCTGCAGCACCTTGCATCTGTCCTGGTAAGATGCGCACAGTTGCCCGTCAATATGCAGGTCACCGGTATCAGAATCGTAGGTTATTTTGTCGTGAGGCAATAAAGAAGCCATTCCCAGGGCAGTATAGCTGGGCACAACCCCAAGCAATGGTGCAATTGTCGCTTTGACCCGATTCTGGCGATTCAAATTCACAGTAAGCTCTGCTGCTGCTTCATAACGCAATGCATCGCTGATTATGACAAAAGCCCGGTTGCGGGCGGCTTTGTCGAGAATTGGCTGAACATAACATTTGAAAAAATCAAATTGATTTTTGATGCCGGCTATTTTCCATGAGTTGAGCATCGCGCCTTCTTCCGGGCTGTCGATAATTGAACTCCAGTTGGCGGCAAGCTGGTCTGCATACCATTCTTCATAACAGCCTTTTACGGCTTCACGAAGGCTTTTAAGAATATCCCAGTTCAGAAGCTCGATTTTATCGGCAGCCGCTAAAAATCTGCGGTGAAAACAGTCGAACTGGTACAGGTCAGAGCAGTAGGCTTTAAACATGGCCTCTGCCGTGGTGTATGAAAAACCCTGTGCGTGCTGTTCCTTCAGCAGAAACAGTTCCATGGCATCTTCAATTGCATTGTAGGCGATTGAATAAGGATTCTCATCAGTAGTGTCGGCCAGCTTCATTTGCGCCCATACGCAATCGCGGCGTTGCCTTACCAGTTCTTTCATATCATCCTGGTTGAAAGGCTCAGCTGATACGAGAACATCTCTGAGGCCTGATAAAATACGGCGCTCAGTATCTTCGAAAGTTGCATTATCGGATAACAAATGAACCGGTAGTTTGGCCACAACCTCGCGAATCTTCAACTCTTTGCCTATTATGGCTGAGATGCTTCGGTAACTTGCAAACAGCTGAATATCTCTCTGCCACTGCGACACGAAGACAGAACAATTGGTGCGTTCTGGCAAAATAAGATGCTGCAGTGATTTTGGTGCCTGTTCCTGCATATGAACGGCAAAGTCCGTCACCAGAATTCTCAGCAGCAGATCGTGCAGGGGCTGGCTGGCTTTCTCGTGATTGGCGTAGCCAAAAGCGGCCGCCACCCCATTCCAGAACGTTGTATTCAGGCCGTATTTTTCTATTTCGCTCCATGATTTTGGCGGCTGCGTCAGATCCAGGGGTTCAGATTCGGCCAACTCGCGAAACAACTGCATCAACACAGAAAAGGCATTGGGTTGGGAAGCTCTGGTAACTACTGCCAGCATTTTCCAGTCGAGAGCGTCTTCGAGATCACCAGGTTGAAGAAGTTTTTTGAGTTTTGCCGTGCGTTCTGTGCTTTTAAAAAATGCTTTTCGCTGATTGAGGTGCGTGCGCAAAGACTGATGGCTGAGTTCAAGTTCATTGAGCAGAAGAGAAGCACGGTCGGCTCTAAAAGTGCGACTGAAGCTTCTCAGGTCAAGAAGCCAGTCTTCGGTAACTGCCGGTTCAGGGAAAGGTGCATAAAGTAGAAAGCACTTTTCCGGCTCTTCGATTTCAAGCCTGATTTTCAGCGCCAGAAACCCCGTCTTGTTCAATCTTATAACGGTTACATCCGGCAGGTCGAGCTCTGCCACAGAATCGGCAAACTCAGCTTCCGGGTCATGCCAGAAGATGATTCGCCGGCTCTCAGCCTCAAAGATTTCAGTCAGTGATCGTGCTATATCTTCAGTTTTCAATTCAGATGCCTCTTTGCAGGTATTCCCGTCGGTAGAAGTCAATCAAAGTGGGGAACTGTTCGAAAGTGTCTATGTAATAATCAAGCAAACCCTTTTCGCGATAGGCATTAAGCGAAAGAAGAACCAAAATTCTGGCTCTTAAAAGCTCATAACAGCTGTTGAGCCCCAGCATTTTACAGGTGCTCTCTACTCTTGCTTGTGCAGAATCGTTGGCAGGCGCAACCTTACCGGTCATGACCTCATAAGTCATATAATCAGAAGGGTTTTCTTCAACCGGATTGATGAAATCATCGTGGTATTCGTTGTCTTTTTTCTGGCCACAGCTGTTTTTTGAGCAACATGAGACCGTAAGGTTATGGTAATCAGCAAACAGATGCGCATATCTGCCACTGGGGTCTTTGGGGCGGATGTGGTCAATATGTGAACTTTCGAGAGTTACTTTTCGTTCACAATACGCGCATAAAGCTGTCTCTGCGACAGTGTGCTCGCGTTCCATCATGTGTTGTCTGAGAGTAGTGGTAACAGGTTTTAAGTCATCCCAGGATTTCGGTTGATGCTGTCGTTTGAATTCAGCAAAGAATGCTGGTTCTGCGTCTTTATTGATTTTAAGCATTCCTGCCCCCCTTTTCAGAGGCAATGCGGGCGAGTTCCATTTTCAGAAGAATGATGTCTTCGTCTATTTCACCGACCACATCAATCAGCGCTGCCATCTTACGTTTGAAGGGCTCAGAATCTGTTTTGTTATCGCGCACCATCTGGCGCACATCTTCAAATTGCAGCTCAATTTCAGGACTGCGCAAGGTTTTTAGACCCATGAAGTCCATAAGAACAACACTGACAGGCTTACCATAGACGCTGTTCAGTTGCTGATGATTATAAACTTTGACCTTGCCATTTTCACGGGCAAGCAGAAAGCCGGATTCTTTGCCGCATGCGGATAGAATGTGGGGTGAATGCGTTGCAATAATGACCTGGTTATTTTTGCCGATGCGCTCATATACGCGCAGAATCTTCTGCTGCCATCTCGGGTGCAAAGAGATTTCCGGCTCATCGACCAGGATGATCGAGTTGTTCGCACGAAGCATTCTCAGGGTTAAAGCCCTGGCAAACAATTGTTTTTCGCCTGAAGAAAGACCATTTATGTCAAAACTGGCACCGGCTGAATTGGCAAATACCGGTAATTTTTCGCCTTCTTCGGCCAGGCCGGTAAGTCTGGCATCGATTTCGAGATCTTCAAATATCTGGTTGATTTCGGCGCAGACCTTTTTGATGGAAGTCTTGGCGGGCAGGTCTTCGTTTTTAAAAACGGCATCCTTAATTATTGACGAAATGTATGTCGGAATCTCATTTACATGCTTCTTATCGATGACATTCTTGAATGAATATTTGTAATCAAAAGCCTTTTCTTTAACCGTCAACTTGTCAAACGAGATTTCAGCCGGCATATAAATGACTTTTGGCCGCTCATCTTCAGATATTTTTGTGATTCTTTTCTTTAAAAGAGAGGCCGCGTTACCAGATTCATTCAAAACAAAATTTGGTTCAATAGCCAAATCATTAGAAGATGGTTGTAGTAAATTTTTGTCTACAAGTGACTGCATGTTCAAAATGGCGAACGAACCAATCTCTTTGTCTTTTGTACCCGTTATAAGTTCCAGAATCTCTACGAGGAGAGTGGTTTTGCCGCAGCCGTTATTACCGGCAAAGACTACTGTATCAAGTGGCTTACCGCTTGAATCTATCAGGTCAATGTCAATGCTACCGAACAAGAAATGCTTTCTGAACGCAATTTTTTGAATTTTCATAGTTTTAGAGCCCCGGCTGGTTTACATTTTTCATTGCCTATCAACCTTTGCCAATTCTTTATTTAAAAAGTAAATAGCTGTTTGACAAAACTCTCTATACTGATTTCTAATTGGATCTGACCAATTTCTCAATTCCTGCTTGATTAACCGACTCTTCCAATTTCCAGTCTGGTGACCTGTTTGCCTTTTATGCTCATCGATAAGCTTTTTGTACACAGCTTCAATTACTGCTTTTCTATTGTTTACCAAAGTTTGTTCATTTAAATTCAAAACCTCTATGTCTTTTTTTTTCTCAGGGGTATCTGAATCAATAAACCCTTGCCGGGTATAAAAAGTAAAATCTTCACAATTACGATCCAGTGGATTCAGAGTTAGAGGCAATCTGGCCTTATTCTTCCTAAGATCTTTACTCTTATCACAATGCAGCTTGTGTTCCCCCTGTCCATCATTACCATTACAGACTCCCAACATATTCGTGTAAGTCATGCTAAGGTCTGGGCGAGAATCTTGCGAAAGGTAATGTTCGATTTCTGTTTTGAATTTTTTTAAATCTGGAACCCATTCGTTGCTGATCCTTGAAAGGCAATAGGCACACACCCCTCTTTGTTCTTCAATGAGTGAATTACGAACAACTTCTTTGGGGCTACCATCAAAATTAGCTCCTGGAGTAGCCCTATGTTCAATCAATTCTCTGGGTTCGCTGTTTTTTACAATGAATTTCATATCATTTGCCTAATGTCAGATATTCGAGCTGTAATCTGGCACGAACAACCTCTTGATCATTTTCACCATATTTATCTGCGAGTTCCTTAATTTTTAACTGCGCCTTTTCAAGATTC
>CAZMWO010000231.1:0-5819 GCA_964569565.1 uncultured bacterium
ACTGCGGGTAACCAGGCGATATTTTTTTCCCTCTGACATTCCAGTCTCCAGTTCTACAATTATTATGCTGGTAATTTACCATGCCAAAGCGCCAATTTCCACAATTTCCATCAGCAGTTCCGGTGCGGCTTGCCTTAAACATGGCAAGATAGTAGACTGTTGGCTGCAGACAGAATTGGAGCGCAAGATGACAACAGGCAGAGAGCAGAACAACAAACGCGGTATCGCGATATTTTCAGCCCTCTTCGTATTGCTCATCATCGCCATTCTGGCCCTGCAACTGCATTTTTTCGCGCGTCAGGCGAGGTCGGGTGCTTTTCGTTTTCAGACTTCGGAAGTGGCCCGCCAGCTTGCTGCTGCCGCCATGGAAGAAGCCTTCGCCCATGTTCTGTCTGCCAGCGGAAGCCCTGATAACTCTGTTTTTAAGAGCATAGTCGAGCGTTCTGCCGATATCGACTGCAGCCGCCTTGATCTGGCCGAAAAAAACCGGCGCGGGATCGAGGTGCCGGTTGAACTGACAAAAACGCAGGCAGTGAACATGGAGACCGCCGCCAGGTTCTCGATAAGTGCTACCACCCGCATAATCGATTTTCGCAGCAGCGATATGGCCGGCACCGACTATTACGGTCAGGAGGGCGTCGGAACACTTGAATTCAGAGTCACCGTCGAGCCCCGCGATGAGTTTAAAGACATCATCAGAAGCGGTTGCACCATGATCAGGCACCATGACTACAAAGTGGTCGCCATCGTTGCCAGACGCGATAATAACACGCAACGCCAGGGTTACGCCGGCAGTTATGTTCTCGATTACGCCCTTTTTATACGCAACGGGCAGGAAGAATTCGACAATTCTGCCGGCGCCAGCCTCAACCCGCCGCGGCAACGCCTGGTCATCAGTCAGGGCGGCACCGCCCCGGCAAATTTCGGTAAGGTATGCTTCGGCAACCGCCCGGGCAAACATGTCTATCTCAATATCGACAAAACCCGGCTGCATTTCGTTCCTGAGCCACATCAGAAAGAATTTTTCTATCACCCGGCTGACCAGCAGGTTTTCAGGCTGTTGCCCGATTTTTTTGCTGCGGTAAAACGGCTTGCTGCCCCCATGTTTCCTGAGATCGATCTGTCATTCGGAAATTTTGTGATGACCAACTTCGCCGCCGATTTTCTTTTAGAGCGCCTGCCGGTCTGCAATATCGATTTTGCCGAAGATGATGCAATGGCGGGTATAATAGAAATCAGAAATGCACTTGTTCTCAAACGCTGGCCAAAACAGGCCGACAACACTTTGCCCCAGCAGGGTGCCGGAATTGTCGTTGAACCCGAAGAAAATCTTGCCCTGATCCTTGAAGGCGATGTGCGCCAGAGGTTTCTGCAGATTGCCAGCCTCTTTGTCGAACTCGCCGGTGCCCGAATTTTTGCCGGGCCAGACGGCGACACCGATCTCGACAGTCGCCGCATTGACGATCAACAGCTGCTCGAAGATTTTTCGACACGAAAGTTTGCCTGTTTCGATCCCGAAAGCGTCGCCGGCCGGCAGCCATACGGAGTCGATGCCGGATATCTGCGCTCACACATCTTTCGCGACCTGAGAGACGAAGATCTCTTCTCGCGGCTTGATACCGCCTGCTCCTACCAGTTGCCCCCGGTATCCCGCCTGCCCCAGCCGGTTTTTTATCTCAAACGCTGGGCCGGCAGCATCGAAGACCCGTCTCTTGCAGCTGTACCTTTTGCCCACATCAACCTCTGGGCCCGGCAACGCCTTTCCCGACGGCAGCTTGAAGAATTCGGCATCTACAATCCGACTCTCAAAAAGCTCAAAATGCGCGGTATTGTCACCTGTCGCGAACCCATTGTTCTCGGCGCCGAGGGCGAAATCGAGGTAGAGGGCTTTGGCATACTGATAGCGCCGGGTATCAGAATCGAGAACGGCATCAGAAAGTCACAGACAAAAGAAACCATCTGCGTTCTGGCGACCCGCGGCCAGCCAATTGTCGTCAATACCGACCGTAGAATCGAAGCGTCGCTGGTAAGCATGGGCATTCTCGACCGTAACGGCCATATCAGGGCAGGCCGCAAACTCGACCTTTTTGGCGCCCTGGCCGTAGACCAGCTGGCCATAGAAAGATGGGCGCCGGATGTTGAACATCGCATAACCTATGACCCTTCTCTCAAGCGCGAACATGATCTTTACCAGATCAACATCTCGCGCTGGACAACCTTTGAACGGGTCCTGGAGAGAGACGAATGAGAAGACACGGTTTCACCCTCATCGAGATAGTCTTTGCCATGGCAATTCTGGCAGTGGCAGGGCTGTCGATGTTCATGCTGAACCGCTCATCGAATCAGCAGGCAATGGACTCATACTACGAGTTCCTCGCCTTCAGCCTGGCCCGCGAACCGATCGAGGTCTTTCGCGGCTTTGGCTACGACAGCCTGCGTATGATTGTCGATGGCAACGTCTCGCCCCCGGCCGGTTACAAGATTAACAGCATGCAGAACCTTGATTTTAACCCTTTTTCACCGATACAATACCCGGCCGAGGCAACAATGTTCAAACGCCTGATCGAACTTAAACCGGTCAGCCATGGTAATCTCAAAGCCATACAAATCCGGGTGACCGTAGCAGCCAGAAGCAGCAGCCGTATCGAAGTCTGGATGAAAAACCGCACAGTCTCGCTCGAATCGCTGATCCTGGAGCGTCCGCGATGATTAATAGCGGCAATGCTCAGAAAAAAGGGTTTACCCTGGTCGAAATAATGGTGGCGGTTGCCTGCCTCGCCCTGCTGGCGGGCACAACCTTTATGCTGCTGCAGGCCGGCACCCGATCTTCGTTGCAAGGCATGCTGCGCCTCGAAACCACGCTCGAAGCACGCAAAATTATCAGGCTGGTCTACGCCGACCTCAAACTCGCCTGTTTCCCGCTACCATACAACTCGGTATATAACTTTGAGAATGTCATGTACATAACAGGTGCGCCGCCGCAAAACATGTACAGCTTTTTGAGCTTTCCGGCGCACGCACATCTCGAAGAGGTCATGGCGAGTCCACACAGTGGAATAAATTACCGTGAAACCTCTTTTATCAGCTACCGCGTCGAACCTGCCGCGTCAGCAACCAATTCTCTGTTGAGACTGACCCGCGAAGAGACCTTCAAAGGGCAGACTACCAGAAAAGTTCTCAGTGAGCGCGTCAACTTTTTCGAGATTAAACCGGTCATGCTGCAGCCCTACGGCCGCAACCAGTATTACTTTCTGATCACCCTGCAGCTCGTCGATTCTATTGATGCAGCGGATCTGGGGCGGGTAAACGCCGGCGAAAAGCTGCAAAACGACCGTAGCAACCTCGCCGTTGCCGACTTTTTCGACATAGTGTACCCCGAATTTTTTCATGCCGCCTGGAACCAGCCGGGCATCAACCCGAACTGGCACACCCAGATCAGAGTTCCCGGCGAATAAAATTTTTACATAGCTGCAACTTTTTTTCGGGTTCGATCGTATGTTGAATGGAACAGGGTAATCTGCCTCAAAAAAGCGAAATATATGACTGAAAAAGAGCACAACAAAATCTGCCAGGACTGCCTGGAAACGCTTATCGACCGGTCGTCACCCGACAACCGGGCCTTACAGCACCTGCAGGGCTGTGAGGCCTGCCGGCAGACAGCCAGCACGCTCGAACTGATCAGACGCGAAGGAACCGCGTTAGTCGGCGAAAACCATCCCGAGCTCAGACTCAAACTCGTTAAAACTCTGGCACCACTGGTTGCAGCCCGCCGAGAAAGCTCTACCGCCTCGACCAGCGGCTTCTCCTGGCTCTGGAAACTCTCTCTTGCCTTTGTCATCCTGGCGGTTGCCCTCGCGACAACCCTGCATCAGCCTGCTACGGTCATTTCTCCGCCGGTCAGCGCTCCGCATATCGCCAGCCTGCCGGCACATCATTCTTTCCAGCTCAGCCTTAACGGTGGTGAGTCGCGCGAAGTGTCGCTCGACAACCCGGTCGCGCTGTTCGCCGGCGATTCCGGCGAAATTACGCTGCCAGATCGCTCACGCCTGCTGGTAAGCGGTCCGGCCCGCCTCACCCTTGCGCCACGCGGCTTTCATCTGCTGCAAGGTCACGTAAGAGCTGAAGTTGCACGGGGAACCGAAGAATTTTCGGCTACAACCCCACACGGCATCATTACCGTTCTAGGGACAGTTTTTGTCTGCGAGACCCACTCCCGGTTTACTACTGTCGAGGTGCTTTCGGGCAAAGTGAGAGTCAGCTCCGATCAGGCCCCCGAGGTAATTCTGGGGCCCGGAGAAAAATCGCGGATGGGGCAGCAGACTGCCGGTTCAACTGAAACCGGAACAATTCCATCATTAGACAGTGAGTAGCGCTGAAATTTCCCTGTGCAAACAATTTCAGCAGCTCCCGGCCTCACCGGGGGCTTTTTTTTCGAGAGAAATACGCAGCCGGCCCATTATTCTGAAAAAACGCGAGCGCAGCGTAACCTCGACTTCGCCGGTAAGCTCAGCAATTTCGGCGAATGGCATGGCCTGAAAAACCCGCAGTTCCACAAGAAAACGCTCCTGCGGATTCAGTGTCTGCAACAATTCGCTGGCGGTCTGCCGCTCGACAACTTCTTCTTCCGGTGTCGGAACCGGCTCATGTACAACCTGCTGCAGATGTTCGCGCTGGCGGTTTTCGCGGCGACACTGGTCAAAATACAGATTTCTGCCGACGGTCAGCAGCCAGGCTGAAAAGCGCTTCTGCTCATCGTAAGCATCGAGTTTTCTGATGACGCGCTCGAAGGTTTCCTGCACCAGATCGTCTACCGAGGCTTCCGGGGCACGCAGATACCTGAAAAAATTCACCAGTTGGTTGAGATAGCGGTCGATCAGACGGTCAAGGGCACTGACATCGCCCTCTCTGATCTTTCTGATGAGACCAAGATCTTCGTTCTGTCGAGCCGTTGACGCTCCGGGTCTGACTGTATCTGACATCAGCTTCCTCCGCCCGCGTCCTGCGAGTACTGGCTGATTTTGCGCATTGTTCTGATGCGGGCCAGATAAACATTGCCAGCGCTGCGTCGAAATGGCACCAGCGCCACACGCTGCAGACTGCCAATTTCGGGCGGCCTGAAGCCTTCGGCCTGCGTGTCGAGCATAAAACGCTCTCCGTCAGTCGTTACGAACTCGGCAATACCGTTTTCGAACCTGGCAATCCGGCCCTCGCGCACATACTGCCCGGCCATTACTGCCCCACCCTGATCAGCAACGCCTGTCGACCGACCCGGCATAAAAAGGCCGATCATCAGAAACACAAAAAACGAAAGCAGAACCAGCCCGAAGGTTGGCCAGGCAAGCTGCTTGATAAAACCGGCACGGTTAATGCCAGACGAAGGGTTGATTTTATGACTTTTTTCGTTCATCACGACTTTGACGTCATGGTCCAGACGCCGTCCCAGTCTGGGGTTGGTGGGTTCTTCTCAAAATGATAACAGCGTCCGACGTACATTTTGCAGAGTTCGTCGCGCCGGTTGAGCTTTATGGCAGCTTCAAACTCGGCAATTGCAGGTTGCCACTGCTGCTGACGGTAAAGGTCGATACCGCGATGGGTAATTTCGACAACCTGTTCCATGTTCGGAAACGACTGGCGGTCGTGGTGATCGAGAATTTCAAAAACCTTGACCGGTCGGTTCTTGCCCTTAACCCTGATCATGTCGATTTCGCGGGTCTGGTAGCGATACTTCAGTTCGTCGAAAGTCTTTTCGCTGACCAGAATATCGGCGTGATAGAACTTGGTGGCGCTCTCGAGACGTGAGGCCAGATTAACCCCGTCAC
>CAZMWO010000232.1:0-5818 GCA_964569565.1 uncultured bacterium
AGCGGAGTGCCTCCCTGCTGGTTGAGGGCATTGATGTTGGCACCTTCCCTGAGCAGAAAAATGACGATTTCCTTGCGACCCCAGCCGGTTGCCATGTGCAGCGGCGATTTGCCCTCCGGGGTGACCGCCTGCAGCTGTTCTGGATCCTGTCTTAAAATCTTTTTAACTTTTTCGAGATCGCCGGCCTGACAGGCATCGTGTATTTCACCGGCCGCTGCCGATGAAGCAGTGCAGACCAGAATGACCAGAACCAGCAGACTAAGTTTGCTCAGAAATTTTTTCATATCTCGCCTCTTGAAAAAACGGTTTGCAGGCACACCCACTCAATCATTCTACCGTCTTATAATCATGGAATCAACAATCAGCTGCAATCAGCTCAGATTACGCAGTTCTGCCGGCTGACGCTCGTTCAGACCCGCCTTCTCTGCCTTTCTTAAGCGATCCTGATCGAGCAGGGCATCATAAACCGGCCGGTTATTGGCAAATTCGGGCACGGCATAAGCCAGTATTGAAACAGTCATAAGAGGCAACAGAAGCGTAAATTCACTGGTCATTTCCAGTATGAGTATTATTCCGGTGAGAGGACTCCGGACAATGGCAGAAAACATTCCACCCATGCCAAGAACGAGAAAAGTGCCGAGATCGAACTGCCCCGGCTGGAACCAGTCGACAAACGAATGAAAAATAGCGCCCGTAAGCATTCCCAGCAGAAGCAGTGGAGCAAAAATTCCGCCTGGCGCGCCAGTATTGTAACTTAGTATGGTCATGGCAAATCTGGCCAGAAAAAAGACAACCAGAAGCCGAAATGACAGCTGAGAGGCGATGATTTCTTCATTAAGCTCATGCCCCATTCCCAGCAGTTCGGGGTAATAGAGACCGATAACACCAAAAATCAGCCCGAGAAATACTGCGAGCTGATAACGATGAGATGCAAACACACGGAGTGAGCGCAACAGCAGAAGATTGAAGGCAAGTCCGACAAAGCCGACAACCACGCCAAACATCAGACACCAAAGAATCAGGCTGAGTTCGGGACGGTCAATCTGCCGCAGAATAAAGATCGGTGCAGCCCCAAAAACCAGTCTGCACACAATATTGGCAGAAATGGTTGCAGAAAAGGCAACGACGACGCTGAAACGATCGAGCCGGTGCTGAAGCTCTTCAAGAACGAACAGAAGACCGGCAAATGGCGCGTTGAAAGCCGCAGAAAGACCGGACCCGGCTCCGGCACATATCAAAAGCCTTGTTTCTGAAGGATTCACTGAAAAAAATCTGGCAAAAAGAGAACCAACAGCGCCGCCCATCTGTACCGTCGGGCCTTCCCGGCCGAGAGCGAGACCTGAGCCGATGCCGATAATTCCGCCGAAAAATTTGACTGCCAGAACCGGCAGAGCGCGGAATTCGCTGCCGTCTTCCAGTATGCCCTTCAAATGAGGAATACCGCTGCCTGAAGCCTCTGGCGCATACCTTTTCACCAGCCAGACAACAAAGCAGAGCATAGTGGCAAAAACCAGGGCCGGAACCAATACGGCGTAGCCGGTAAAATCAACAATTAAAAAATGCCGCAAAGCTTCAGCCTGTTTAAGTCCCATACGAAAAGCGACAGCGACCATGCCCGAGAACGCGCCAACCACGGCAGCCTTGACTGCCAGTTTGCGTCTCTGCAGAAAGGAGCGCTGATCAATTCCGCGATAAGGCAGGAAAGGAACCTGCTTTTCTGGTGTTTTGTCGATCATATCAACATCATATTTTCCGTCTCTTAACTATCGGCATTTTCAGAGCAATTTGCAACAATTACCTGTCCGGACTCTTTGCCAGAACAGTCAACAGTCTGAAAGAACCTGTGAAAACTTTTATCAGATCAACGAAGGCAGCAGCAGCAGATAAAACTTTACAACCGTTCGCAAGCATAAACATTGACATTTTTGGATTTCGAGATTAGTATACTTTCATACAGACCCATCGAGTCTGGCGCTGATGAAGAATTTTGCGGTGTGGTTCGGCTTCATCGGCGGTTCTGGTAAAACCACCCAGGATCAATGTTTTTAAGGATTTTTTTGAATGAATATCTATGTTGGTAACCTTCCCTACAGCGCGACCGAAGAACAGCTCAAAACCATGTTCGGACAATATGGTGAAGTAACTTCTGCAAGTATCATCAAAGATCGTGATACCGGCAGATCAAAGGGCTTCGGCTTTGTTGAAATGACTGACGATTCTTCAGCTGAAGAAGCGATTCAGGCTCTCAACGAATCAGACATGAACGGCCGCAATATCAAGGTCAATCAGGCACGCCCCAAAGAAAAGCGTGAAAGAAGTGACCGTGGCGGCGACCGCGGCGGATACCGTGGCGGCGACAGAGGCGACAGATATTCGAAATATTGATTCAACCTTTTAACTGAAAAAAGAAAGCTGCTGCTCGTCGGCAGCTTTTTTTGTTCAGGATTTTGCTTATTTGATCTGATAAATCATTTCATAGTGAGCGATGCCGGCTTCGTAGAACTCTTCGCCAACCCTCTCGAAGCCAAAGCGCACATAAAGATCTACCACTGCGGTCTGAGCATGAATAAGCACCCGGCTGAATCTGTCGCTTTTTTTTATCTCATCGAGCAGACGGGCAATCAAAACCTGACCCAGACGCAAACCACGATATTCCCGCAAAACAGCTACCCGGCCAAGTCGAGCTGTATCTGATCGCTCCGGGTCGGAAAAAACCCGCCCGGTTCCGACCGGCAGACCATCTGCCAGCAGCAGAACATGGGTTGCCTTTTCGTCAAACTCGTCATGCTCCAACTCTTCAGGAACCCGCTGCTCGACCACAAAAACTTTCTTTCTGACAGCCATGGCCAACGCAAAATCAGGGGCACTGCCAGCGAAAGTTCTGATGTCAATATCCATAAGCATCTCCGTGTTCTGATGCCCACATTGTAACTTAAACGATACAACTTTACCAGCTGTCAGCAGAACAGACGGCATGTTTTGCGTCAGCGGTGCAAAGATGTTAAAATAAACCTATCTGAACGGGAGGGATCATTATGGCAGACCGAAAAATTCGCATGGCGACCTCAGACACTATCGATGAGCAGGGGCACACAATAGTCGGCGGCAGACCTCAGGCACCGCGAAGCATGCGTGGCGATATTCCGCGTGGTCTCGAAATACTGGTCAAGCGCGCAGCCATCGATGCAGACTTCAAGGCGATGCTGCTGGCAAAACGCGAGAAAGTTGCCGATGAACTTGAGATCCCTCTTGATGCAAGCGAAAAGGCCATGCTTGCCTGTATTCCGGCTGAACATCTTGAAAAAATGATTCAGGCCACCGAAGTGCCACCGGCACAGCACAAACTCCTGGCCAGAGGAACCGCCGCGGCCATGCTGGCCCTGCTCGCCCAGCTGACCTTTGCTCCGGTGCCCGGTCGCGCTGAAGCGCCGCCCAAAATAAATCTCAGACCATCGACCAGCCGCTCTGAGAATGATGAATATGCAGTGGTAAAAGGCATCAGACCCGACATCGAAAACGAAGACCATCTGGCCGACCGCGGTGCCCGCCCTGATTTTCCAGAACCGGTGCTGACAAATGACGATGATCTGATATTTCCAGATGAAGACCCTGATGGCATAGAAAGCAGCGAACCAACGGCTCCTGCTTTTGCCAGAGCAGTGAAAATCTCGATCGCCGGCAAAAAACTACGCGAAGCCCTTAAAGAGATTGAAAAGGATACCGGCATAGCAATCATCGTCAGCGGTATTGAAGAACGACTGGCAGACTATGTTGTCGAGAGCGACATCAGCGGCCTGCCAGCAAAAATGGCTATCGAAACGATCTGCCTCGAAACAGCCAGCGAGGCCTGCGAATTTGAAATAAACTGGCAGAATGATCCGCCACTGGCCACGATAAACTTTCAGGAAACCGTCGAAAACCCCGATGGCGACATCAGCGAAGAGCTGCCGGCCGTCAAACCCGGCCAGAGCAAAGACGATTCGGCGATCATCCGCGGCATCCGCTCCGACTTTCCTGATATCAGAAAGCTTGAAGACAGCGTTCAGCAAAAGATCAAAGAAGAGCTCAAAAAAAAGGGCAATGACAAATGACCGGCAAGAGACCTGCCGACCAGGCCGACATCACGCTGTTAAATCTGAACCTGCTCTTCGTGCGTTATCTCGATACAGTCGACCGCGAACTGCATGTTCCGCTCGGCTGCCTGTATCTTACGCGGGCGCTTGAAGATGCCGGGTTCAGCGTCGACTTTCGCGACTACCAGCTCAATGACTATTCAGAACCCTTCGAAGTCGAGCGTATAATCGAATTTTTAGGGGAAACCGCCGGCATCGTCGGCTTTTCGTGCATGGCCAACCTGCTGCCCTTCACACTGCTGGCGATGCGCGAGTTCAAAAAACGCAATCCCGACAAGTTTCTCATTCTGGGCGGCGTTGGCCCAAAATCTGTAGAAGAAAAAATCATGCAGCGCTTCGACTGGATCGACTGCATCGCAGTCGGCGAAGGCGAGAAAACCGGCCCCGAACTGGTCAGAGCGATCCAAAACGGAGGCAACCTGTTTCGCGTCAATGGGCTCTATCTGCGTACGGCCAGCGGCGAAATCGTCAAAACCCCTGATCGCGAGCGCATACCAGACCTGAATTCGCAGCCATTCCCGGCGTTTCACAAGGTAGATTTGAGCCGCTATCAGGGCTACGGCATACTTTCTTCGCGCGGATGCCCCTACCCCTGCACTTTCTGCTCGGTTGCCCCGGTCTGGGACCACAAATCAACCTTTCGCTCAAACGCTTCAATCATCGAAGAGATGAAGATGCTGCACGAAACCGCCGGCGTAAAGATGTTTCTGTTTCAGGACGAATTTTTCGTCAGCACCAAACAGCGTGTAATGGACTTCTGCGAACAACTTGATGATTCCGGGCTCGAAATTTACTGGAAAGCCTTCGGGCGCGTCGATCTGACCGACGTCGAAATGATGCAGGCAATGGCCGCAACTGGCTGTGTCGAGCTGCGCTTCGGCATCGAAAGCGGCAGCGACCGCATTCTAAAGATGGTCAAAAAAGGTTTTTCGGCAAGCAACGCCGTCGAAATCGTCAGTGCCGCGCAGAAGATATTTCCGCGTGTCGACGCCTTCTACGTCTGGGGCTTCCCGTTCGAAACCATCGAAGACTTTTATCAGACCGTGTTTCAGATGGTGATGTTCAGAATGATGGGCGTGCGTATTCTGCCATCATTGCTCTGCCTGCTACCGCAGACCGAGCTGTTCATGGAATACCAGCACCAATTTCCGCTCGATTTCAGCCCCGAGCTGTTTCCTGAATACATGATCACCGGGCACGAAATCAGCGCCAGCGGCAAGTTCAAGATCGCCGACGAACATTACGACAAATACAGCTTCATCAAAGAAAACCCCGATATCTTTCCGGGCTTCTTTCACATGGATCTACAGAACAATATTCTGCCAAAGCTGGCGATAATGCGCAAATTCGGCTTTTACCCGCTCGAAGCCGAATCGACCGGCACCGACTCATGCGGCGCCCATTCGCCAAAGCAGGCGGCCCAGGATATAGCTACCCGCAGCGCCTGAGCATCGGAATCTTCTCAGTGCGAAACAATCTCGGCGACCTGATCATCAACAGAGACTTCGCCGTCAAAGCGCACAAGAGTTTCGCCTTCTTCGGCGGCTGATCGGCGCAGGCAAAGAGCCTGTCCGCGCATCTCAAGCATGATTTTGCTGCCATCATCGGCTTTCATGAAATCTTGCGGGTTGCTGACCATATATGGGCCTTTCCAGAGAAGTTTCCACATGGCATGCGCCTCTTCT
>CAZMWO010000233.1:0-5406 GCA_964569565.1 uncultured bacterium
CATTCTGCCATTGTCGAACGTGTTTGTCCAGTGCCGCCCGTAGTGGTAATACATTGTAACCTGAAACTTTCTGCATCCGCCAGACGTTAATTATTTGTATAATGAATAGAGATGAGTTTTGAGGAGGTTGTATGCAAAAACTATATTTTGCTGTGCTGATGCTGTGTTGTGCCCTGATTTTTGCCTCCGGCCCGCTTTTTGCGGGCAATGGAAGCTATCTCGATACTATCTACCAGGCGTCTGATGAAGGCGCGGCCAACCTTGATGATTCACAGTGTACCCCGGGTGTCGATTGCCCCGAAGATCAGCAGTGTGTCGGCGAAGACTGCGCGAAGCCGACCTGTGAAGGTGACGATTGTAAACCCACCTGTGAAGGTGATGAATGCAAGCCGACCTGTGAGGGCGACGAATGCAATACTACCTGTGAGCAGGGTAAATGCCCGGCCGGTCAGGAATGCGTCGATGGGAAGTGCGTGCCAACCGCTGAGGCTAAGCTGAAGTCTCTGCTAGAGCGCATCGAAAGCGTGCTGAATCGTCTGATTACACGCCTGATGAATAAATTGCTTGGTATTAACGTCAAGATCAAGGTGGTTGAGGCCAAAAAGGTCGTGCCGCCGCCTGAACCGAAGCCTGAAGAGCCTGAGCAGCCGGCCAAGCCGCCGGCAGATCCGCCCACCCAGCCGGCTGAACCAGAAAAGCCTGCCGAACCCGAAACACCGGCTGAGCCTGAAAAGCCCGCTGAACCAGAAAAGCCGACCGAGCCCGAACCGCCTGCTACAAACGAGTATCGTGAGCTCACCAACTTTGAAGAAGCCAAAAAACTCGCCAAAGAAAAAGATCAGCCGATCATGATGGTCTTCTCAGGCTCTGACTGGTGCGGCTGGTGCAAAAAGTTTCAGGCCGAAATCACTTCTCAGCCGGCCTTTCAGAACTATGCCAAAGATAACATGCAGACCTTTATCGCTGATTTCCCGCGAACCACTCAGCAGCCTGCCGAACTCGAACGGCAGAATCAGGCGCTGATGCAGCAGTATGGCGTTACCGGTTTTCCGACCGTTCTGATCGTCGATGCAGACGGCAAGGTTATCAAGAAGACCGGCTACATCGAAGGTGGTGCCGAAAACTACGTTAACCACCTCAAGTCGATCATCGAATAAAGCATTTTACGATATCTCAGCCTGTTGGCCTGATCCGGCCGACAGGCTTTTTTCATTGCTGAAACAGTCTGCAAATAGAGTCTGCATCATTCGTGAGGTTCTCTGTTTATGACCTTGTGCTCACCATGACTGTTCTTAATCCGCTCGATCAGGTGTTCTACCTGCCGGCTGCGCCGAAAAAAATCGTCAAAATTTGCTTGACTGACGCAACGCTTTCCGCTATAATCATTTTCACGTTCCCGCCGGGATGGTGGAACTGGTAGACACGCACGTTTGAGGGGCGTGTGGCTCACGCCATGCGGGTTCAAGTCCCGCTCCCGGCACCGAAAGTCGAAAGCCCGCTTCAATAGCGGGCTTTCTGCTTGTTCCGGGGAGTATGGAAGATGCTGCTGGAAGACGGTTCAATTTCTGAGCTGCCGATAAAGAGATGGTCGCGCCTGAAGGCTGTGACGAAGCGCCCGGAAAGGCTGCGGGATTGTTCAGACCCGGAAGTCCCGCACCAGTAATCTGCCGGTCGGAAAAGGTTAGATAAAATGACAGCTAAAGCGATTATGGGAAATGGACTTCTTTGTTTTCTGCTTTCTCTGATTTATCTGGCCATGCCATGTTCTCTGCCGGCGCAAAGCAATATTGTTGCCGTAGATGAGGGACAACTGCAGATCATGGCGGATTCCTTCAAACTGAAAATCAGCGAAAATGGCCGGGCTATAGGCCACAGCACAGCATGGGAAATCACCATACCATCTCAATTTACTGATAGAAAGCTGAATTTTGTCAGGGTACATTTCTGCAAAGATCCCCAATATCTTCAGCTTAACGAGCATAGGATTGATGAAAATGGCGCCTATCTTTCTTTAAACTGTCATAATGCGGTTGATGGCTCATGGCACCAGTGGTCAGACCAGTTCGGCCCGGAAAAATTTGCCACAGTCGGCAATCGCCACAAGTTAAATCGCAACATTTTTAACAGCATACAAAGCCTGGTTGGCGAGTTCCCTGTTGATAAAATTCGGCTGATCAATATGGGCCGGGGCAGAACCGAACTGGCAATTGCCCATATTTATTATCTGGAGTGCTTTTTTCTCGCAGAAGCGAGCTCGGCTGATCTCTGCTCTCAGACTATCAATGCAGTTTCGCAGAACTCCACAACCGCCAGATTCGTTTTCGATGATGCGGTTGGCAGGCCTTTTAAACAGGGCGAGAAGTGGTGTCTGCAGCTGCCAAAAGGGTTGGCCGGCCGGCAGATCAACTACATAATCATGCGGTTTCGCCAGTCCGCAGATAAAATCGTCGATGACAACTCAAGAGATCAGAATCCGGCATATATACTGGTTGAGGCCCATGATGCTGCTTCCGGCTTGCTGTGGCCCTGGTATGATCGTTACGGCACTGAAAAATATGTTGAGCCAAGGTCAGCTGATGACCCTGAAAACGAAAATCTGCATGATTGTTTAAATTGTATGAACGGTGTTGCAGCTGATAAAATTGTTTTGACCAATACTGGCTATGGCGATCCTGAAAGGTCTACAGCGCTGATGTACAGTGCCGAGGTTGTTTTTTTTCCCGATCTTGCCAACACCTGTGCCCGGGAGTTGATCTATACCAGAAATACCCGGTTTGCTAATCCTCTGCAGAAGCAGATTCTGCCGGAATTCGGTGGCGGCCCCCGTTTTGGCGGAAAATACCCTGGCGCTTTGATGCTTGGAGTGCGTCGGTATTTTCGTGAAATTTACCAGAAGGGAATTCCACCGGTGCATCGTTTTGACACCAGCAAACCCGCCGCTGAAGATGGTTACATTGATGGACTGGGTCGGCTTTTCCTTTATCTGCCTGCCGGCAAAAAGCTGCGTCAGGTTGAGGTGGCAGCGGGCGATATCGATAACACCGTTCTCGAAACCAATAAGGATGCTCATTTTGGTAGACTTGGCTGGTCTGAATTATATTTTTATATAAGAAAAGGTAACGACCGGAAGCTGCGATTGCTGGCGCGCAAGGTTAATGTTGGTCCCGAGGGAATCATCGCTGTCGCGCCAGACTGCGGTGATTATGAAATCATGAGCGGTGATCAGCTGGTGATCGAATCCCGGCTCGACGTTGGCTACATAATGGGTGTCAGATTACTTTTCGCTGAGCTTCAAGATTTATCAGAATCCAAGGGGTCGTCAGAATCAGAGCGGGTTTCAGAATCAAATGGATCATTCGCAGCAAAAGGGTCCATGGATTCAGAAGAATCTTCGGAATCATAAAACAGCTCGCCAATGTCAAAGTTTTTCGACGGCTTCTTTGCAGCTATTGCCCTGCCGTTGGCTGCCGGAGGCATGTATCGCCGGAATAGCATCAACCCGATAGCGATCGGAGTAATGCCAAAAAATATCAATCCGATAGCATCGGTGGCGATAGAGTATTTGGAAGTGCCTTCTATAAGTGTGATGGCAACACCAAAAGACATAATCCCCCCGAACATCATCATTAAAATCCCTATTATAAACATTACTATAGTCATACTTATTCTCTCTCGATAAAATCATCAGCTTTTCATAATTCATTCTACCTCAGGTGCTTCAAAGAATGCAAAAAGCTGGCAGGCAAAGCATCAACGCCAATAAACCAGTATGGTATTCTTCACCAGAATGCATCCCACGATTTGTATAATCATACTCTGTCACGATATCGGAAATCGTACAGCCGAAGGTTTGCATCTCAAATGCGAGTAAAAGAGTGGCTTCTTAACCCTTTCAGGGGTTCGCGCAAATCGACGGGTTAAGCTGTGTTTACCATTGAAAGCCGGCCCAGCCTTCTGATCTGGCGATCTGGTTGATTTTTGCCAGCTCAACATGAGTTGTTGAAAAATTTTTCGCAGATGACAAGGCAAGATTGGTGAAGATTTGCTCGAGAAAATGCGAGAAGCCTGCTTTAAACAGAACTATGTGCTTTTAGAAATTATCTCGGCTGAGATTAAATCTATTTTGCGCTCTTAACATAATCTGATTTGGAAGTTCCATGCTCGGAGCATTTGACTTCAACATTCAAACCATCCTCAATGCTGTAAAAAGTATAGGTTCCGCTACAAGGACACTGCGGCATTGCTGCTAAATATTTATCTGAAAACAGTTTTTCTATGCTTTCAGGAAGCAAAAATCCATTGTTGGAGGCGTATAAGTCTGCCTCACCCACGTTATACAATATCAATGCTCCGACGATTTTTCTTCGGGTAGCTTCGCATGACCTGCTCTTCTCTTCTTCAGTCGATTCTTTATTCCTGTGAACCGAACACTCCACGTCTTCTTTGTCATTTATCTGATAAATTCCACCATTTGGACATTTGGGCTCTTCTTTCAAAGTCCCTCTCTGAAGAAGCATGTCCAGATCGAGTTTTTTCATTTCTTGATCATCGCCTGTAACTTGAGAGGCTGCATAGTTAGATATCGCCAAAGCTTTTTCTATCTCGAAAATATTTTGATTGCACCGACTAAGACCAGTCGTTAAGTCTTGTGCCTGATCCTGTGCATCTGTTGCTGGTGAAGCAGAAAATAAGCTGGCTGCAAAAGAAAGGCAAAAACACAAAACACACAAAAAAACTCTGATATGTCTAATTCTGGCTTTCATCGAAATCATTTCTCCTATTTTGTTATGTTTATACCATTTGGAAATATCAATGTCCAGCATGATTACCTTGGCAACTGTTACCAGTGAAACCCTTGCCAGTCTTCTGTTCTGGCAATCTGGTTGATGACTTCTTTGATTACCGGGTCGGCGTTATCGCTGTTGGCAAGAATGAATGCCCCGCAACCGGATGATTCATGAGCGATGAACATGGATCGGTAGCCTTCGGTATTGCCGGTATGACCGAAGAATCTTCCCGGGCCCTTGTCGTTGTAAAGCGCGAATCCCAGGCCGAAGAAGGGTTCGCGATATGGCGAGAGCATTTCTTTGAGCGTTTGTGGCTGCAGTAAGCCGGCCGCATCATCGTGCAGGATTTGCTGTAAATGCAGGGCAAATTTGGCAAGGTCGGTGGGGGTTGTCCAGACGCCGCTGCCGGCCTGAGTGGGATAAACATACCAGTTGCCCGCGACCGGTTCGCCGTCAGACCGGTGTCCACATGCGGCATTTTCGCTCAAATACCCGGGAAGTGGCTGAGAAAAACAGGTTCTGTGCATGTTTAAAGGCTGCAGCAGTTCGCGTTGCACAAGGGTTTCATAGCTTTCGTTGGCGACATCTTCCAGAATCATCTGTAAAACGGCAAAAGCGC
>CAZMWO010000233.1:5416-5801 GCA_964569565.1 uncultured bacterium
CGAATAGATGAACTGCTCGTCAACCGGCTCCTCGACGATTACGGCAGGAGCATCGCATGGCCCGCTTCCATTCAATACGTCTTTGAAGGTGGGAAGCGGATCACCGGTAAAAAAACCGCGGTAAGTCGGCACATTGATCCCGGAAAAATGACTGAGAATATGCCTGATGGTTACCGGCGTGTCTTCGGTCCATTCGTTCTCAGGCAGTTTCCAGGATTTCAGATATTTTTTAACCGGTTTATCAAGATTCAGCTTTCCTTTTTCAACCAGAATCATGGTTAATACGGCTGATATGATTTTGCTGATTGAAGCGCCCTGAAACAGGCTGTCAGGCCAGAGAGGTTGTCGCGATTCACTGTTTATGACACCTTCGCACTGGGCGTAG
>CAZMWO010000234.1:0-5797 GCA_964569565.1 uncultured bacterium
AAAAAGCATCCCGTCTGATGGCCGAAGCTTCTGGCTTAACAAAAATCAACGCGCATTTGTATAACCAACCGACCCCATAATTCAAATGTGACAGAGGACTAGCTCTCCGGAAGGTTCTCCGACGATGTTTCGTGATGGTTGTCAGCGCCCTCGAGTTCTTTGATTCTGGCAAGGCGGGCGGCTTCCCAGGCGTTTTCGCGCCGGTAAAACATGATGAT
This sequence comes from uncultured bacterium, assembly GCA_964569565.1. Classification (GTDB taxonomy): domain Bacteria; phylum Muiribacteriota; class Ozemobacteria; order Ozemobacterales; family Ozemobacteraceae; genus Rifleibacterium. The sequence continues at coordinate 219 of CAZMWO010000234.1, forward strand.
TCTGATGATGCTGTAAAGCGAAAACAGGCCCAGATACGCCCATGAACGCGGATACAGACTGCGCGCCTCGATTATGCGCGGGTCGGTGAAGCGGTCGTAATATATGTTGTAGTAGGCAAGAACCTGCAACCCGAGAATGCTGATAAAAGCAATGATCATCACGCTGCTGGGGCGCGAGCGCAGACGGGCCAGGCCTGACATGACAAAAACGATGCCCGTCGCAAAAAGCTGAAAGAACAGCGCCTGCACCATTACTGCAGTGAACGGGAAAATGCCGCCCATATCGTAATCTACCGTGCCATCGGCCAGAATGACGAGGTTTTCGCGCATGATCAGGTAACAGTAAGGGCCATGCAGGCTGAAAAGAATGAACAGAAAAATATACATGAAATGCCGAAACAGAGACGGTGACACATATTGCCGGTTAACTGACTCTTCGTTCGTCTGACTGTCGTTCATATAAACCCTGCCTCTTATAGCGTTGTAACTTCCACCTGGTTTGTAATGTTGAGCATTTACAAGTTACCCTGTGTATCGAGTATTTTCAACAAATTCGCCTTTTTGGGGCGGGGATAATTAAACACTTACTGTCGCATTGACAACTGTCGAATTCTTAATTATCCTTAACTTATGGAACAGAAAAAATACAACATCGGGCAACTGGCAGAGTTGAGCGGCGTAAGTCGGCGAACCATAAGGTTTTACGTGCAGAGCGGTCTGCTTCCAGCGCCGGCAGGCGGTGGGCGCGGCCATTATTACACGGCTGAGCACCTGCGCGTTCTGCAGCAGATATGCACCCTGAAAGAAAACCACCTCAGTCTTGAAGAAATCACGATCAGGCTGAAACTGCCGGTGGCCGATTTCCCGACAATGCCTGCCCCCACCACCTGGACGCGCATCGAAGTCTGCCCGGGCATCGAGATACAGGTTCAGGGCGGCAGGTTTCCGGTGACACCGGCAAGGCTAAGAAAACTGCAGAAGTTTGTGGCACAGTTATTCGGCAGCAAATCAACATATAGAGAGGCATCAGAATGAACAAAAAGGATTGTGTATTGATCGACCAGAAAACCGGCAAAGAGATCGCGCTCAAATCGATCAACATTCGGGGAACCGTTAACGGGCTGACCTGCGAATGGCAAATCATTCAGAAGTTCGCCAACCTCGAAAAGGTGGCGATCGAGGCGGTTTACTCCTTTCCGCTGCCGGCTGATGCCAGCCTTGCCGGTCTGCAGATCATTATCGGCGATAGAACGATCACAACCCGTCCCGAAGAAAAAGAGACAGCCTTCGAAGAATATGACGAGGCAATTCAGCAGGGTAACGCCGCCTTTCTGCTCGACCAGGAGCGCCCCGACTTTTATGTGTTGAGTCTCGGCAACATTCTGCCCGGCCAGGAAGTCGAGGCCAGAATATGCCTGTTTCAGCTATTGAATGCACAGAAGCAGAGCGCACGGCTGTTTTTTCCGGTTGCTGTGGTTCCGAAATATTTTCCGGCCGATAAATTTGCTGAAGCCCGGGAATGGGAACGTGTCGAACCTGAATTTGCAGCTGAAGTGCCATACGGATTCAACCTCTCGCTGAAACTGCAGCAGGACAGCCCGATCAGACTGATAGAATCACCGACTCACCCGATAAGAATAGTAAATGGCGACAACAGCGCTGAAGTGTCCCTGTATAGCGCCGATGCGCTGCCGGACAAAGACGTTGTCATCAGCTACGAACTGGCTGAAGCTTTTAAACCGGCCCTGCGCCGCTGTACATTCAACGGCCGCGAACACCTGTTGTTTGAGGCAATTCCCGAGTTCGGTAACGAAAACGATCTGCAGAAGGCCAAAGAGGTCGTGTTTGTCGTCGATTGCTCTGGTTCCATGCAGGGCAACGCGATAAAAGAAGCCGTAAACGCACTGCAGCTATGCCTGCGCTCTCTCAATGAAGGCGACATGTTTCAGGTGATCTGCTTTGGCAGCAGCTTCCGACAGTTGTTCAAGGAAACCCAGGTATTCAACCAGACATCGCTCGACGCGACAACCCGTGCAATATCAGGGATCGAAGCCGACATGGGTGGCACCGAAATTCTGCCGGCGCTCAAAGCGGCAGTAAATACATTCAGGCTCGAATACGCCAGCATGATTCTTTTCACTGATGGCGCGGTCGGCAACGAAGACGAAGTCACCGGCTTCGCGGCACAGAACAAGCATCGCTGTCGCATTTTTACCTTCGGTATCGGCAATGGTGCGAGCCACAACATGATCATGAATGTCGCCAGAGAGTCGGGAGGTATGGCCGAGTTCGTTTTTGATGGAGAGCGCATCGAACCCAAGGTGCTAAATCAGTTCAGGCGACTTTCAACGCCAGTCTTGAGCGATGTTCACATTAACTGGACCGGTGCCGACGTCGAGAAATCGGCCGGGTGTCAGCCGGCGATTTTTTCAGGTGACGTCGTCAGGTTCGCTGCGCGCTGTAAAAAGGGCGGCAAGCCTTCGACCAATGCTGCAGTCAGTTTGACTGCGCAATATAATGACCTCAGCCTCGAGTGGAAACCTTCGACAGTAAGCGATGCGGCGACAGAAGTTCCGGCGCTCTGGTGGGCAAAGCAGCGTATACAGGAACTCGAGCGCGTTGATGTCTCTGCTGGCAGCCGTCAGCAGCGCCGATTGGCTAAAAAGCAGAATGCCGAAATCATCGAACTCTCGAAAGCCTACGGCATCATCTGCTCGCTGACCAGCCTGATAGGAGTAGAAGAGCGCAACGCAGCTGCAAAGAACAATGGAAAACCTGAATTACGGCGTATTCCGGTGATGATTCCGGCCGGCCGGGATTTCATACAGGCGGGCGGGGGCGGTGTTTTGTATTGCTTGACATCTGCGGCTTCATGTCTTCGCATGCCTGGAGTCAGAGAAAGTCGTGGTATTATTGAGCGTCTCGAAAACATGTGCACTTCGGTAACCGACTTCTTTAGCAAAACGCCTTCAAAATCAGCATTTACAGAAACCGATGAAATCGACGGCGGTTTCAATCATTCACCGGCAGGCCCGGCAGCGCCTTCCGGCACAGATGGTTCAGAAGATCTGCTGGTCAAGATTCTCATGCACGCCAGCGCCAGCGGCATGTTTGCATACAGTCGGGAACTCCTCGACCTGATGAAGGCAACAGAAGAAGAGTTCGCAGAGTTTCTGGCAAAGATTCCGACGAGCCTGTTCGAAGACGAGCGCCGCGACAAAGCCATGACCCTGCTGGTAAGACACAAACTCGAAACCGATTTCTCAGCACAAAAAGCCATGTGGTCAGCCATAGCCAGCAAAATCGACCGCAATATCTAATTGGCCCATTGCGTAAATTTTGTACAGGGGTATGATTAATAAATACGTCTTGTACAATGAGGTAAAGAATGAATAAACGACATGCAATGCGGGCTTTGCTGGTCGTTCTGCTGGCGGCGGCGACTCCGGCGATGGCCTGGGGGCCGGTCAGTCATATTTCGTTGTCTTATGAAGCTGGAGTGAAGAGCGGGTTTCCGGTGAGCGACGATCTGCTGGGGGCTTACCTGGCAGGCTCGACTGAGCCCGACGTCGGTCTCGACGATGGCAAAAGCGAAGACTATGGCGTTTATCACAGCGAAGACTTTGCAAAAGCCATGGAAACCGTAGCACAGCGCAAAAAGAGCCCTGACCGCGAGATTCTGCTGGCCCGCGCGGCCGGCATGCGCAGTCACATGGCCGGCGACTCGGCGGCACACGGCAAAACCGGTTATGCTGAAGCCAAGATCATGTTTCCCGATATTCAGAGTGGTCTGCCGAAGCACACCACCAACGAACTGATCGTCGATATGATCATGTATGACCGCAATAAAGAGGCTCTTAAGAAGCAGAGCCTGAATTTTCTCGACGTCGATACCTTGATCGAAATCCGCAAAGAATACAGCAGTATGACCGGCAAAGAACTCAAAAACGACCGCGATGCGCTCAAAAAAGAGTTGCTCAACCATCGCGCTCTGGTTCTTACCGAACTGAGCCTGGCCCACCATCTTTCGACTTCCGACCCGGCCAAACTCAGCCAGATGAAAGAAGAATATTCTGACCTCAATGTCGGAACCACTGATGGAAACGGCGCTGACAAGGCCATAACCAGAATTGGCGAACAGGCGAAAACCAGTGAAGATCTCAGCAGCTTCAAAACGACCAGCAAAGGCTTTATCATCAAGGATTACCTCAACAATTCGCTGCTGGCAAAAAGCGTGCAGGCTCTCGAACGCGGCGCTCTCAAACTGACTAAATCAGCGGCGTTACGCGATTCCCTTCAGAATTTCGCCGTCGGCAAAGTTGAGGCCGCCAGAAACAAGGCTTTCGTTAACTTCGGCGTCAATCTGCTCAACAAAGACCTCAGCTTCAAGCAGGCGGTCGTGCTGGCCAGCAAGTCCACCAGCGGGTATCCGGAAGACCAGGCCCAGAAACTTGCCTATCTCGAAATCGAGGCTGAAGCTCTCAAAGCGCAGCGTGACAAGGCGCAGACAGAATACAACAACCGCCCCTGGTGGAAGTTCTGGCTCTACTTCACAAACTCCGACAAAGAAAAATACGAAAAGCTCGAGGCCCAGTATCAGGCAAAGTTGCGCGAAATCGACACTGCCCGCGCGCTGATCGCAGCCAGCGCGAGTGTTGCTCCGGTCACTGACGCTGATTATGCTGCCGCTGTCAGTGAATGTGCCGAACAGGCTGCCCTCTGCGATAACGCAGCAGCCGGACTCGCCGACCTGCAGGCCGCCGTCGATGCTGCTTACAAAAAATATGTAGCCGCCGCCGAAACTCAGGATCAGGCTGCTGCCAAAGCTGCCGAGCAGGAGCTGAATCAGGCCCGCGAAAATCTCAAAGCCGCCATGCAGCGCTGATAAACGTTTGCCAGCTTACATAAAATGATAAAGGTTTTTGTACGGTTCTATGAAGAACTTAACGACTTTATCAGGGCTGACTGGCGGAAGCGGCAGATCGAGCGGCAGCTCGGGCACCGCACGACAACCAAAGATCTCATCGAGTCGTTTGGCGTGCCGCATACCGAGGTCGATCTGATACTAGCCAACGGCGTTTCGGTCGATTTTGCGCATCGGGTCGATGACGGAGATATAATCAGCGTTTACCCGGTCTTTGAGTCTTTCGACATTTCAGAGGTGACGCGCCTGCAGGAAAGGCCGTTGCGCGACCTGCGCTTCATCGCCGACTGCCATCTCGGCAAACTTGCCGGCAAAATGCGCCTGCTCGGGTTCGATGTCGAGTATCGCAACGATATCGATGACGATGAACTGTCGGCAGCAGTGGTTAACGACAAAAGAGTGCTGCTGAGCCGCGACCGCCGCCTGCTGATGCGCAAAATAATCGATCGCGGCTATCTCGTTCGTTCGCAGAACCCCGACGAGCAGATTGCCGAAGTGATAAAAAGATTCGATCTTGGCAGGCAATTGCAGCCGTTTACGCGCTGCGCCCGCTGTAACGGCATTCTCGAACGTGTCGAAAAAGCGGCAGTGCTGCATCTGCTAGAGCCAAAGACGAAGCTGTATTTCGACGACTTCTTTCAATGCCGGTCGTGCC
>CAZMWO010000235.1:0-3695 GCA_964569565.1 uncultured bacterium
ACTGCCAATGGTCAGCAGACTGTCGATAACCCTGACTCCGGTCGGCAGTGCGGTTAGTATGCGTTTGCGGGTCAACGGATTAGGAGGTTCCCGGTTGATCGGAACCCTGGCTGTTTCAGAAGAAAGGTCGCCTTTGTCGTCAGTCGGCTGCCCAAGCCCGTTCAAAACGCGCCCCAGCAGTTCGTCGCCGGCCGGTGCGGTCAGTGGAGTACCGGTCGGAATGACTTCGCTTCCCTGTCTGATGCCTTCGGTATGAACCAGCGGCATCAGCAGCACGCTGCCGCGGCGGAACCCGACGATTTCGCAGGGCAGGGGGCCGGCCGGGGTAATGATATGGCAGAGGTCGCCAACCGGGTTCTGTGGGCCTGTTGCTTCGATAAGCAGACCGACAACCTGGGTGACTTTGCCATTGACCCTGATCGGATCTGCGTTAAGCAGGACCGAATTATAGTCGTTGAAGGATATTTCGCTCATGTGTCAGCGAGTTTCTTTCTGAGTTTGCCGATCAGCGCGCGCTCGAGCTCGCGGGTTTGTGATTCTATCGTTGCGTCAATGGTTCCGACACCCGTTTCGATTTTTATGCCACCTGGAGACATGGTTGGGTCTTCGATTATGCGCAGTTCGCTTACCGAACCGAGTCTTGCCAGAAACTGGTCTTTGTGGGCCTGGCACATTGATTTGTCTTTGATGTTGATGCGCATGACGATTTTATCGACTTCCGAGACACGGTTAAGTGCCTGGTCGATGTTTTTGAGTATGATTTCGGGTTGCGATAATGGTTCAACCTTGATAACGGTGCGGGCAAACGCTATGACCAGTTTGAGCATTTCCTCTTCTGATGCCTTGAGAATGCCCATGCGGCTTGTCTGCAGCTCATTTATCAGAGATTCGCTTTCCTGCATCAGATTCTGCCAGTCGAGCGAGGCTTCATGCAGACCCTGTTTTTCGCCGGTAGCTATGCCCTTTTCTTCGCCCATCGCATAGCCTTCCTTATAAGCCTTCTCGCGTACAGAAGTTACTTCAAGGCTTGCCGCCTTTTTGATCGCTTCAGCTTCAGCCTTAGCTGTATCGACGATAGTGGCCGCTGTTTCGCGGGCTACCTTGATCGATCTGGCGGCTTCAGCATCTGCTTCCTGCCGTTTTTTGAGCATGTTTTGACTGAACTCCTGCTCCTGGGCGGTCAGGCTGCTTTCTTTGCCTTTGAGTTCTTCTTCCCAGTTGCGTAGCTCTTCTTCAAGAGCTTCGAGTTCAAGTTCCCTGATTTTTATGGCTTCGAGCGCTGCAGCGTGTCTGGCTTTCTTGGCGGCCGGTGAAAGAAATGAGACCGGTTCGGCAGCCGTTTTCGGACCGGCAGGCTTTTCTGGTGCCGCATTATTCTCCGGTTCGTCAGAGGATTTCAGTGGCCTGGTTATGATCTTTTCGCCCGAACCGGCGAGATGTTCGGGTGACAGGGCGCGAAAGGTTTCAACCGCAAATGCGTCTTCGGCCGGCGCCAGATCTTCTTCCGGCTTTTCAATTTTCTGGCGGTGATCGACAAAAACCGGTTTCTCTTTGTCGATTTTTATCTGATTCGCCTTGAAGATTTTACCCATATTATCAGGTTTCCTTAGTAAACCAGGTCATCGGCAGGCCGGTTGATGAAGAGTTCTTTGCTCTTTATCAGTTCGGCTACGACAGCCATGATGCGATCTCTGGCCGCATCGACTTCGCTGTCGCGTGCCCGGCCCTGTCTGGTGATTTCGTCCTTGAGATCGTTGAGCGCCCGCTGCGACATGTTGGCGGCGATGTTTTTGAGAACTGCCGCCGGCGCTCCCTGCAGAGAAATCGCAAGGTCGCGGATTCTGATGAGTTTGAGCAGTCGTTGCAGGCCGCGCGGGTCGGCGTAAGCCAGATCATCGAAGAGCAGAATGTGACGACGCAATTGATCGACGACCTGTGGCAGGTCTTTCTGCAGGCCGCCGAGAATGTGGCGATTGGTTTTGGCATCGCAGTGGCGCATGATGTTCGCAAGTATTTCCAGGCCGGTGCTGGTTCCAAGTTGAGTTTTAGCCAATCAGTTCCTCCTCGCCCGGGCGCGAGATTACGACTTCGCCTCTGGCCTCGAGCTTCTTCACGATGGCGACAATGCGCTGCTGAGCCTGGTCGACGTCGCGCATGCGCACCGGTCCCATATATGCCATTTCTTCCTTGAGCATTTCTGCCGCGCGTTTCGACATGTTTTTGTAGAACTTTTCTTTGACTTCGTCGGTAACGCCTTTGAGCGATACCGAGAGATCTTTCATGTCGATTTCCTTCATCAGACGCTGCAGACTGCGGTCGTCGATAAGCACAACGTCTTCGAATACGAACATGCGCTTTTTGACTTCTTCGGCGAGACTTGGTTCCTGAACTTCCATGGTCTCGATGATGTTCTTTTCGACGGCACGCTCGACAGCATTCAACACGCCGATAAGAGAGTCGATCCCGCCAACACTGGTGAAATCCTGGCCGATGATCGACGACAGGCGCTCTTCGAGATAGTTCTCGACTTCGCGTGTAATATCCGGACTTGTGCGATCCATCAGCGCCAGACGTTTGGCGATTTCAACCTGGCTGTCAGGTGTCATGGATTGCAGGATTACTGCCGATTTTTCGGGCTGCAGATAAGCGAGAATCAACGCGACAGTCTGTGGGTGCTCATTTTGAATCAGTGTAGCCAGCTGGGTCGGGTCGGCAGTGCGCGCCGCTTCAAACGGCTGAATCTGCAATGAAGTACCCATTTTGGCAAGAATCTCGAGTGCCTTGCCGGGGCCGATAGTCTGCTCGAGCAGATGTTTGGCATATTCCAGGCCACCTTCGGCGTAGAACTTTCGCGCCATCATCTGCTGTTCGAATTCGAACAATACAGCCAGCTTGTCTTCGGTCGAAATCTTGCGCTGCTTTGCAATTTCGATGGTCAGCGTTTCGATCTCGGCATCTGAAAGCGACTGCAGTATCGCTCCACTGGTCTCAGGGCCGAGAAAGATAAGCAGAATCGCGGCCTTTGCCCGACCTGGTATATCGAGAATCGGCAGATCTTCGAGCTTGATCGGAGGCAGTTCTTCCTTTTCCTTGTTCACTCGCCGGCTCCTGTTATTTGCTCAGCCACAGGCGCAATACCTGTACTGCATCTTCGGGTTTGCTGTTGACCAGATCCCTGACACGTTTTTCAAGAAGTTCACGGGCGTTGGCCTGTTCGTTGAGCCTGGCAAGTTCTTCTTCTCTCTGGCGGTCACGTTCTTTGATAAGGGTGTCGAGTCTCTTGAAACCTTCTTCAAGAGTGCCGTTATCCTTCTTCTGGAAGGCCTCACGATAGATAAACTGTTCTTCGGGCGTCATTTCCTCGAAGTCAGGCGGCAGACCGTCGTTGTTCATGGCAAACTGATAAGCCTGGTGGCGTAGATCCTGAACCTTGCGTTTCTTTTCTTCAAGATCGTTGATTTCCGGGAAGAAATTCTTGACGTCCTTGAATCTTCTTTCCCAATCCTGCCATTTCTGCTCGTTCTGGCGCAATGAGGCATTGTCGCGGGCAAGCTTGAGTGCTTCGGCCTCAGCTGCTGCTTCGGCAAGACGCTGCTGCTCTCTGGCAAGTGCCCTGGCTCTCGATACCCTGACAAATATATATATCAGGCCGAGGAATATCGGGAATGACATTAGTAGGCCAACAACGATCATGA
>CAZMWO010000235.1:3705-5780 GCA_964569565.1 uncultured bacterium
GAACTGGCGCCTGCTGGAAAAGCGTGTTACAATCAGTACTTCCCGGCAGCGGCCGGCTACCCCGGAACGAAGGAGCTCTTCGATGAAGTTGCGCGTCCTGATCAGTCTGTTTCTCCTGCTGTTTCTTCAGGTCAAAGGCAGCCTTGGCACGATCCAGTTCGTCATTGCGGAATGGCAAAACCATCAGCGCCAGTTTGTCGCCGCGCTCCTTGTCGAAACCAACCGTGGTTTTGGCGATTTCGGTGATTTTTTCTTCAAGAGAACCCACGGCAGCCGGATCGTCGTTGAGAACGACCGATACGGTCAGGCGACGAATGGTGCCCTGCTCTTTAACAAATTTTTCTTTTGATCTGGTAAATTCATAGTTGGTAATTGCGGCGTTGCGCTTGTACTCATTCCAGGTCGAGTTCTCGGTTCCGGGATATGCCGGCGCGCCGGGAGGCAGGTTTGAGTTTACGCCGGGTTCGCCGTCTTCGACGAGGTCGCGGCCTTTGTATTCTTCTTCTTCAAGTTTTTCAGAGAGTTTAAGGCCGGAATTCATGCCTTCGACCGGCGGAATTACGACGTCGCTGACCGCTTCTTTCTGGTCGAAATCGATATCGAGTCTGACCCTGACAATGGCTTTGCCATATCCGAAAGAACTTTCAAGCAGGCTCTGCAGTTCTGAGCGCAGGTGATTCTCGCGGTTGCGGGTGTATTTCATCTGTGCAGTCTGAACCTTGTCGAGCGTCATCGCTTCTTCGTCTTCAATGATCCTGGTCAGATCACGGGCCTCGGTGTCGGCAATTCGGATCTTGTCGGGGTTGAGGCCTTCGACGGCCGAACAAACCCAGTCGCGAATGGCGCGAACCTGGTCCTGGTTAACTTCGGCACCCGGGCGCAGCTTGAGCAGAATGCTGGCTGACGGCTCTTTCTGGTCTTCCTTGAAAACTTCTTTTTTTGGTTTAACTATGCTGACGCTGGCTTCTTCAATCGGGCCCATGCGCACGAGAGTTTCTTCAAGCTCTGTCTGCAGGCCGCGAACATAGTTGAGGTCGAATTCCTGCTGAGTTGTGCCGGTGAACATCGAACGCTGGTCGATAAGAGTCTGCCAGCCAGCTTTTGCCTGTGGCAATGTTTTTTCCTGGGCGAGTTGCAGCAGGATGTATGACTTTTCAGGTAATGGTACTCTGATGTCGGTAGAATCTACGCCGAGTTTGTATTCGACATTCAACTCCTGAAGCTTGGCGACTACCTTGCCGGCGTCTTCAAGCTTCAGTTTTTCTTCAAAGAGCGGAATAAACTCTTTTTGCGTGCCCCACATCGAGGCGGTTGCGATACCCAGTACGACTATCACTACAATAGCCGCCAGCGCTATCTGCTGGCTTCTGGGCAATTTTGCAATCGGTTCCCATAATTGCCTGAGAAAATCGGTCATCGTCTGCTACTCCCTACTCCCTGGTGTGCCCTGTTTTTAATGTATGCTTTTCTGGCTATGGAAGTTTGTTCAAGATTAGTTATAGTACGTCAGAAACATTCTGTAAAGACCTAAAATTTAAAAATTCATCCGCATTATTTCTTTGTATGCCTCGAGTACTTTTCCTCTGACTTCAAGAGTCAGATTCATAGCAGTCTTGGCTTTTTCGGCGGCGATCATTACGTCGTGCAGATTGTCTACACGGCCAAGAACGGCATCCTGAGTGAGTTTCTCAGATTGTTTGCCGAGGGTGTCTACCTCGTCAATAGCAGTCTGAAATTTGTCCAGAAAAATCCCCCACTGTTCTTTGGCATTGGTATGCGGTCTTTCTGGCTTAGTATTGATGTCTACCCATGGATTGCGTTCTGGTATTCTCATAGCTTAATTAACCTCTTCCTCCTATATTCAGCGCGGCATTGGTCATGTCTTTTGCTGAATTGATGCAGGTTACGTTCGCTTCGTATGCACGCGTGGCCGTGATCATGTCCACCATTTCGTGCACTATGTTGATGTTCGGTCGGCGAACATAACCTTCTGAATCAGCGTCGGGGTGATTCGGGTCGTATTCCATCTTGAATGGCGCCATGTCTTCCATGATTGCGTTAACTCTGACGCCGGT
>CAZMWO010000236.1:0-5717 GCA_964569565.1 uncultured bacterium
AACTACCATGCAGCCAGGTGAAGGCCCCGACCTGCATCCGGTGCGCAGCCCGCTTTTCAAGTTGATCGCCGGACTTATTGCGGTAGCCCTTTGCCTGTGGGCAAACAGCCTGGCACCTTTGCCGCTGTTGCTTATCCTGCAGGCGCTGACCTACTCTCACCTCCTCTACCACCCCGGCTGGGAAAGCATTTCCGCATGAAAACCCGAAGAGCTGTGCCAATCATCGTTATCCTGGTTGTTTTTATCGTGCTGGTAACGGTGTTGCAGGATCGGCTGATATTTTTTCCGGGGGCCTGGCCGGCGGGTTTCAAGCTGCCGGAAAGACTCGGCAACATCACCCTGACGCCAGTTACCCTGCAGACACCTGATGGGATAAAAATCGATGCGGTTTTTACAGAGACAGCCTCTCCCCCCGCCGGGCAGCGAAAGACCGTTCTGTTCAGCCATGGCAACGCCGGCAACCTGCTGCATCGCTTCGGCAAGATCGAGAAAATGTGTGCCGCCGGCTTCGATGTCTTTATTTACGACTATCGCGGCTATGGCCGCAGCGAGGGTTCTCCCACGGTAGGCGGTGCCATCAGCGACGGCAAAACTGCTCTGAAATGGCTGCTCGACGAGAAAAAGATCAGCAGCGAAGACATAGTGCTTTACGGCGAATCCCTGGGCACCGGTGTTGCAACCGAAATTATGCGCGAATCCGGGCTGAAGTTCGCTGCACTTGTTCATGAATCTGGATTCGCATCGCTCGCTACGATGGCCGGGCGGCGCATTCCGCTCTTCGGCAGCTATATTCTTAAGCGCGACCTGCCAACCAGCGATACCATCAAAAATTACCATGGCCGCCTGCTCGTCATTCATTCGCGCAAAGACGGCGTAATCCCCTACTCAGACAGTGAAATGCTTTACAACATCTGCCCGTCGTCTCACAAAACCTTGTACACCATCGAAGCCGCTGGCCACAACGACGCAGTCTGGGACGACCCCACCTGGCTTCAACACTGGCAGCAGCTGATGCGCGACCTCCAGCAACCGGCGTCATCAGAATAAAGCCCAAAAATGCAATCTTCTTCAATCTGCGGCAATCTGTGTAATCTGCGGATGAAAAGAGGCCGGTTTATGGTATCATCTCTGGCATGAGCAGAGGAGTTGTCGGCAGTAAGACGGGGAAGACTTGGATGCGGCTGTTGCCGTATTTCATGCTGCTGCTGCCGCTGGCGGTGCTCAATCTCGGGTTACATTTTCTGGCATCGATCGAACTGCACTGGCAAGAGCGGGCGCAGGGCGAGGTGGCACTACAGGAACTCGAGGCGCTGACACGCAGTTCATCATTTGAATACCGGCTTAACCGTGCGGCAGGACAGCTTTCTGAAAAAATAGAAAGCGCGCTGCAATTGTATGGCAAGATTCCAGCCGGCATCGATACAGAGAAAGTACTGGCGAAGATAGTGGCAGACAGCCAGGCTTGCCTCAGCGGTCTGGCACCGGGCTACAAGCTGCACATTTTCAAAAAGGATTCGTTAGAGGCCGCAGCCGAACTGTTTTTCGTCAGGAGTGACCGGGTTGAAAGCCGGCGGGCGATGGCGATGATTTTTGACTACATGATCGATCAGCATCGCGACATGCCGATGAGCAGCGAAATCAGAAAACAGCGCGACAAGCTGGCCGAAACCTACTTTGGCCGGGCCGCTCGCAGCGAAGCTTTTGCCCGCAGCCAGAAGGGGCGCACCAGCAATATTCTGCGCGACGGGCGTCCACACTGGTTTCTCTGGGATTACCGCGAAATCAAAGGTTATGGAATCTGGGGCTGGTTCATTGCCAGCATTAGCGACAATGACAGTCAGAAAGCGGCACAAAGGCTGGCCTTAAAAGAATGCCGGCAGCGTGGCAACGGCCTGGCAGGCTTTATACCGGTTATAAACACTGAAGCGCCTGCAATTCTCACGGATGAGCTGGAAAATTCAATTCTCTTCAAAGACTGGCGTAAACAGCAGATCAAGCCGCTCGCCGAAAATCTCGCCCACTGGGTGGCGCATGGCCCTCCGCCTGCAACCAGACTTGGCACACACAGCCTTTATACCTACATAGGCAAAGAATGTGAATATCTGACCGTCTTTCTGGCGCCGGCCCCGCATCAACCAGCGATACCGGCGTGGCTGCGGCTTCTCAACCTGATGATCCTAAGCATGAGCCTGCTTCTTTCATTGCGAGGGCTGCTGCTCGGCCGCTGGCTCGAAACCGGTCTTACGCTGCGCTTCATGATTCTTTATTCGCTCGCGGCGACCTTTCCGCTCGGCATGCTGCTGGTAAGCTCGACAGCCTACAACTACCAGTCAAGCCGTTCGGCGCAGAATCAGATCGCCGAAAACCTCGAAGGATGCCTGAGACAGATCGAAACCCGAAAAATGAAGATTCAGGAAGACTACCAGACGGCAGCCCGCAAGGCGTTCGTCGACACCAGCCTGGCTGAGCTTATCGAACTACATGGCACCAGCGCAGATCTTGTAAGAGAAAGAGTTATAGAGAACTTTCACCGGCGCGAAGTACCACTGCCGCTTCTCGGGTTTTATCTTCTCGACCTGAAAGGAGAAGGCATCCGACACAATGAAGAGGCCACCGAAAGCCGGTTAAAAGACATTTTCAGTGTGTACCGGGCAGCAATTATCAAAAATCTGCGACGGCGCTATGCCCTCAAACACCCGGAGGTAAAACTGCCGGAATTCGAGATTTCTGAACAGGAGACCTTCGGCGCACAGGCCTACGGGGCGATTTCAGGTAACGATCTTGATATCGAAATCGAAAAACGACGTAACTTCTGCCTGAATCAGCAGACTGGCGACGGGGCCGCTACCATAATCTACGACTTCATCTCGGTCAGAGGCGTAGCCCAGGCTGTATTGTTCTTCGTCTGGGACACCGCAACGCTTTTCGAGCTATCTCTGCAGAAAATGATCGAGAACTTCAGAAGCAGTTTTCCCGACTACGCTTTCATCGCTTTCAAAAACACACCGCAGGGACTCAAAATCATTTTGCGGCCAGATGAAGATTTCATTCGCCAGCATTTTTCAAGTATTTCACGCGTAGCAGAAACGGCGGCAGCCAGAGGTGGAACGGCCAACGAACACCTGGCAGGTATTTCGGTCGTTGCCATGCCGTATGGGCAGAACTCAGAAATCGTAATTGCCGGCCTGGCTGGTCATGAGCATATTACAGCACAGGAGAATCTTCGCCACCGGATGGTTTCTGCTCGACCCCATCCGCGAACTGAAACTGGCGCTCGATCGTATCACTATGGGTGATTATAATGTAAAGCTCGGTTCGGAAAGGGCCGACGAGCTTGGCAGCCTCACCCGCGAATTTGCGCTGATGGTAGAGGGCGTCAAGGAACGCGAACGCCTCGCAGCGTTGTTGTCTGACCATGCCGTCGAGTCTCTGGTGCAGGACTCTGAAACCCGCACGGACAACGACGCAAGAACTTTTACCGGCATTGCACTGGTTTCGGATATCAGAAATTTTACGACTCTCTGCGAAAACCGACCAACCAGTGAAATTACCGACATGCTCAACCACCATTTTGCAGTCATGTCAGAGATAATCTCAGAAAATGGCGGACGAATATACAAGTTCATCGGCGATGCTATCGAAGCCGTTTTTGAAGAAGACGACGTGCAGACAACTGCCGAAAACGCAATAAAAACAGCTGTAAAAATGAATGCTGCGCTGGCAGAGATCAATGCCAACCGGCAGAAACAAGGGCTTTTCACCTATGCATTCGGAATCGGTCTGGCAAGAGGAATATTCTACGCCGGTTCGGTCGGCAGCGAAGACACCCGACTCGATTACAGCATAATCAGCGAAGCCTTTCACAAGGCTGCACTGCTCGAGGCAGCGACCAAAAAGCTGTCTGCCGTTCCGCTCGCATTCGACCGCGAAATCGCTTCTCTGCTCAAAAACAGCGATAGCTGCCAGACCTCTGCCGGTGAAGAAATAGAGTTATATACCATCAACGCAGCATCGCCTCTCTGCACAGACACATCGCGCAATTTCCTGAAAACGCATACAGACAGCAGTAATGACATAAACGAGACTTGTTCTACAGGAGCTGCAACCAGGCCGCCAGGAAGTCTTGATTACCGGGGCCTGAGCCTGCTCCTGTTTGCTGTTCTCGCTGTCTTATGTGCCGTTGGCGTTTATTATGGCTTCTCTATCGATAACCAGATGATGACAAGATTCAGCCGGAGCCGTGCCTCAGAAAACATTTTTCGTCTTATCAGGCAGATCAAGACTGAAGACGCCGAAAAAGTCGCTTTTGAACTTAAAATGGAAGCACTGCTTGAAGCAACCGAAAGCAGACTGAGATTCAAGCTGGGGCCAAATGATGCCAGGATTATCAGCGCCAATATTGATAAGGTGAGCGCCGAACTCGAGCACATCGGCCTGGCGCCACGCCGAGTTTTTGCGACAACCGACTTCGTGAATACAGCCTCGTCTCCACCCGACGTGGCTTTCAGCAGCGGACTTAACCAATACCAGAAGGATTTTTATCATCGGCTGGCTTATTTTCTGCTGCTCTATTTTAACGATTTTGAACGTGAAGTTGTCGAAAGATCTGTTGATCGACAGATGAACGAATTTTTCAGCACCGACTTCGACGCAAATCATCTCGCAGCTGAAAAAATAGCCGGCAGTATGCCAATCGAAGGCGCCTCGGGAACCGAACTGTTTTACTGGAACTATTACCGGGTCTTTTCAGATGAAATGCTTTCTCAACCGCCTCCTTCAGATAACAGCGAAATGCTCGGAACAGACGAGGAAAAAATGAGGATAGCCGGCATTCTGATGTTTTCTATAGACCAGAAGCAGGCATCCGGCAACCCTCGCCTGCTGGTAGAAGCTTACAGCGATTCAGACTGCGAAATTGCGCTGGTTTCGAGCAGCGGTGAAAAATTCCATCGCAGCAGTTTCCCTGTCGATGTTCTTAATTCTTCAGCTTCTTACACAGGCAGGGTAACCAGCAACTATCTTATCGAAACCGATGAAATAATCAAAGGCGGCAAACAATTCAAATTATCAGCAGTAGCCCGAATCGATGCCGGCAGTCTGCACTTGTGCTTGCCCTGGCGGTCATACTTTCTCTCGTATATTTCTATCGGTCTCTATATGGGACCACCGCCGTTGCCAGATCTATTCAGAGCAAACTGGTTTTTTCGATTCTGCTCACGGCGCTCGTGCCAATGCTTACCGTGGCCTTCATCGCCGGCTATTTCATATTCGAAAACCACCAGGCCGCCATTCAGCAGCAACGACTCGAGATAAAGCGATTTCTCGATGAATTTGAAGGCCGACAGTATTACATAAACCCGGCCATCAGTAACCAGATACAGAAATTCACTAATGACCCGCGCATGCTTGAACTGGCACGAGAACTTGAACAGAACCCCGGTGAAGAAGCCAGAGAAAATCTTCACAACTACCTGGACGGTTGTTTCAAGCAAATTAACGCCGATAATCAATGGGAAAACAATGCAACCGCCCGCAATTTTCTGATGCTTAACCGGCAGAATCTTGAATTCCGGCACAGCGCTGTAGTCATAAAAGAATCAGACACCTTTGTCGGCATCATGAGTCAGATTGGCAGGCACCTGAGCTCATGCATCACCGGTGATAATGGCTCAGACAATCTATCGATGAAAAATCTTAAAAGTGAGCTGTATTTTGAT
>CAZMWO010000237.1:0-5712 GCA_964569565.1 uncultured bacterium
AAAACCGACCCCACAATTCAAATGTGACAGAGGACTAGCCTATGGCTGAAATAATTATAATGCAGCAATTGTTTTTTGGTCATCCTGCGCGAAGCGAGGCGGAGTAGCAGGATCCAGAAAAATACTGGAAAAGTGGATTCGGTGACCTCGCCTGACGCCTCGCGCATAATGAAGATCGTTTTTGACCGGGAATTATTTTTGTAATAAACACGCAATGCCGTTTTATAATATTTTGCGTAATTATTTTATTAAAATGCTTGCATAAAATAGTTGGTTGCTTTTACACTGAATTGCTGATTTTTAATAGCGTTTTATCAGGAGGAATGGATGCTTCAGGAATTTAATTATCTGGCTCCGAAGTCCAAAAACGAGCTCTATGCCCTGCTCAGGAAATATTCGGGCAAAGCAAGAATTCTGGCCGGCGGCACCGATATTCTTGTTGAACTGCATAATCAATGGGCCGCTCCCGAATATCTGATTGATATCAAAAAAGTTGGTGACTTTAAAGGCATCAGTTATGACGAAAATGAAGGTCTTTCTATCGGCGCAACAACAGTTTGTATCGATTTAATAAAAGACAAAAATGCTAAGAAGTATTTTCCTCTGCTGGTAGATGCTGCGCATCGCATCGGTTCGCCACAACTTCGCAATCGCGCTACCATCGGCGGAAATCTTTGCACTGCTTCCCCCTGCGCCGATATGGGATGTTCTCTACTTGCTCTGAATGCCAGCGTAGAAATCGGTTCTGAAGACGGAACCCGGATTATCCCGCTTAAAGAATTTTTTACCGGTCCTAAAAAGACTCAGATAAAAAAACATGAAATTCTGCAACGCATAATCGTGCCTGCTGAAATGGCTGATGCGAAGTTTGGCATGCAGAAACTCAAGAGAATAAAGGGGCATGATATTGCTCTGGTCAGTGTTGCCATGGCGAGAACAGCCAAAGTGATTCGCGTTGGCATCGGTTCCTGTGGCCCGACTCCGGTTGTAACCGAAGACCTGCCACCGCGTGCCTCGTTGCGGGCTGTCGTTAAGGCGGTCGAAAAAGTAGTGTCTCCGATAGATGATGTGCGGGCGTCAAAAGATTATCGATTGTTCATGACCCGGCAATTTGTTGAAACCATCTATCCAGAACTCTTTAAGAGGAGCTGACACATGCAGATTAAACTTACCGTTAACGGAAAAAAATACCAGCGCGATGTCTCAGAAACAAAGAATCTGTTGCATTTTCTGCGCGAAGACCTGGGCCTCACCGGAACCAAAGAAGGCTGCGGCGCCGGCGAATGTGGCGCCTGCACCATAGTAATGAACGGCAAAACAGTTAATTCCTGCCTGATTCTCGCTGTTGAAGCTGATGGCTGCGATATACAGACAATCGAAGGCGAAGCAAAAGACGGAAACCTGTCTGATCTGCAGCAGGCCTTTCATAAGAATCATGCCGTTCAATGTGGCTTTTGCACGCCCGGTATGATCATGTCGGCGCGGGCATTGCTCCAGAAGACAGCGAAGCCAAGCGTCGAGCAGATAAAAGAGGCGATCGAGGGAAATTTCTGTCGCTGCACCGGATATCAGCAGATCATCGAGGCGATTCAGGATGCTTCAGGTCAGCTCAAAAAGAAGGAGGGCCTCAGACGTGCTTGAAAATACCCCCCGCAAAGACCGCAAATATGTTGGTAAAGACGTTCCCAAAATCGATTCGATCGAGAAGCTGACTGGCCAGGCCCTTTACACCGGCGATCTCGAATTCGCCGGCATGCTGCATGGCAAGGTGTTGCGAAGTCCGCATGCCAAAGCGAGAATATTGAAAATCGATACCGCAAAAGCCCGGCAGTTGCCTGGAGTTCATGCGGTTTTGACCGGCAATGACCTTGACTACCGTGTCGGCCTCTATCTCGTTGATAAATACATTCTTGCCCGCGACACCATAAGGCATTTTGGTGAAGCGGTCGCTGCCGTTGCTGCTGAAACAGCAGCAATCGCACAGCAGGCAGTCGACCTGATCGAAGTTGAATATGAAGTAATGACACCATTTCTCGAGCCCAAAAAGGTTTTCGATAAAGAAGCGCCGCTCGTTCACCCCGATCTTGGTACTTACGACTACGTTCAGGCCGTGTTTACGCCGGTTCCAGGCACAAACATCGCCAATCACACCAAATTGCGCAAAGGCGATATCAGCAAGGCTTTCAAAAAAGCTGATTACATAATCGAGCGCGAGTATACCAATCCCAACGTCCAGCATGTGCCGATGGAAACCCACATAGCTGTAGGGAAATGGGATGTTGGCGATCGCATAACCATTCACACTTCGGCGCAGTCGCCCTTTACTGTGCGCAATCTGTTTGCCCATTCCTTTAAAATTCCTCATTGCAATATCAGAGTAATCACGCCTTATCTTGGCGGCGGTTTTGGTGGCAAGGCCGGTATTCATCTTGAGCCCCTCTGCTGCTGTCTGTCTAAAATGGCAGGTGGCCGGCCGGTCAGAATACAGGCAACCCGCGAAGAAGAGTTCAGCCTGCTGCCCTGCCGCTCTGGCTTGACCTACCATATCAAAACTGGTGTAAAAAAGAACGGCAAGATCGTTGCCCAGAAAATGACAATGTACTGGGATGCTGGCGCTTATGCGGATTATGCGGTTAACGTAACTCGCGCTTCAGGTTTCTCGGCTTCTGGCCCCTACGAGATCGAGAATGCCTGGGTCGATGCTTACACGGTTTATACGAACAAGCCGTTTGGCACTGCCTATCGCGGTTTCGGCCATGTTGAATTCAGCTGGGGCGTCGAGCGCCACATGAATTACGTGGCTTCGCAGATTGGTATCGACCCGCTCGAATTCAGACGTATCAACGCCCTCAAGGCTGGGTCGAAGACGATGACCGGTGAAGAGATCATGAAGAACACCGGCAACGTCACCAAATGTATGGAAGCGGTCGCCGAGTCGATCAAGTATGGCAAACTTACTGCTGCTGAGGCCGCCCGTGAGAAGAAGACCGGGCGCAAGATCGGCAAGTCGGTGGTTGCTCTGCACAAGGCTCCTGCCATGCCGCCCTTCACCGGAACCGTAATGATTCTCAAGCTCAATGAAGATGGCTCTGTCACTGGCAGCCATGCTCTTACCGATTATGGCATGGGCACTTATACCTCGCTCGCTCAGATCATCGCCGAAGTCCTGCGCTGGCCGATAGAGCGAATCAGGTTGCCAATCGAAAACGATACCGATCGCGACCCCTATGACTGGCAGACGGTTGCGTCGAAGGGGTTGCTGCTTTCCGGCAACGCCGCCATTCTGGCGGCTAAAGACCTGCTCGATAAATGTTATGACGTTGCCGCTCAGGTTCTGCGCGCACAGAAGTGCGACCTTGACCACAATGAAGATGGCGTATTTGTCAGACATCATCCCAAGAGTATCGTAACCTACAAACAGATGGCTGTAGGCTATGCCTACCCTGATGGCAACGCAATCTGCGGGCCTATTGTTGGTATCGGCCGCTACATCGCTCAGGGGCTCAGTAACCTCAACAAAGAGACCGGCCAGGGTAATCCGGCTCTCGACTGGACATACGGAGCTCACGGCCTGGTCGTTGAGGTCGATCCGAAGACTGGCGAATATACCATAATCAAGGTTGCGTCCGCTTACGATGTCGGCTGTGTCATCAACGAAGCTTCGGTGCGCGGTCAGGCTGTCGGCGGTATGCTGCAGGGACTCGGCACTGCGATGTGCGAAGGCTACATCTACAACGACAAAGGGCAGCTGCTCAATCCGTCGTTTACCGATAATAAAATTCCGACAAGTCTCGACATTCCTGAAGAAATCGACTGCATTGCAATCGAAACGCCACAGATCGACGGCCCGTTCGGCGCCCGTGGTGTCGGCGAGCATTCAATGATCGCGGTTTGCGGCGCTCTCGGCAATGCCATCGAGCAGGCGGTTGGCGCTGTGCTGACCCACATGCCGATTCGCCAGGAAGACGTCTGGCGCGCTCTGCGCAGCAAGAAAACCCCTGGCAGGGTCGTTCGCCAGGGCAAAGCTGCTCGCGCAGAAAAGACCGAAGACGCCGAAGTCGTTGCCAAACCGCGCCGCGGCCGACCGCCTAAATCGGCAAAGTCTGCTGCCAAATCTCCCAAAAAGCGTGGTCGCCCGGCAAAAGCTGTCAGCGCGGCAGTCGAGTCGGCAAAACCTCGCCGCGGTCGCCCACCAAAAGCCTCACAAACAGCTGACAATACGCCAAAAAAACGTGGCCGCCCGCCCAAGGCTGCGAAGCCGGTTGACAATACGCCGAAAAAACGCGGCCGCCCACCTAAGGTTGCGAAACCGGCTGACAATACACCCAAAAAACGCGGCCGCCCACCTAAGGCTGCAAAACCGGTTGACAATTCACCAAAAAAACGCGGTCGCCCGCCCAAGGCAGCGAAGCCTGCTGACAATAAACCGGTAAAACGTGGTCGCCCGCCCAAGGCAGCGAAACCAGCTGACAATGCGCCAAAAAAACGCGGTCGCCCTGTTAAGGCCGCTGTTGTCGCCAAGTCCGGCCAGGCCCGCCGTGGCCGCCCACCCAAGGCCGCTAAGCCTGCTGCCGGGGGATCCAAAAAACGCGGTCGCCCACCGAAATCGCCGGTTGTAAGTGAGCCGGTAAGTAACTGATTCAACTTTATAAAGATGCCCGCTGGCAAAAGCCAGCGGGTTTTTTCTGCCTGATACAATTGTAAATGTGAGGTTGCTGCATTGTTTATAGCACTTCAAAATGAATTGATACCCATGCTTTTGCTTTTCGATTACGAGCACCGCTTTGCTGAGCACGAGCACGAATAACTTTGGGCACAGTTCAGCTTGCATTGATATAATTGTGTCTGCTGGAATTTTAGTGACGGATAAGTTATAAATTGATCATGCGAATTCTGGCTAAACTATATGTCGTTGTTTTTGCGCTGGCAGTTTTGCTTGCCGTCGCCGGGCATGAGCGGCGGTTTTGGGGCATCGACCTGACGGCCGAATCGGTTGAAGCTGGCGCAAAATCTGCCTTCAATCTCGATGAAGCAACGGTTTATCTGCCTGGTGCTGCCTCGCTCAAGTCTGTTAGCGTCGATGAAGCAGAGGTTTACAGCGCTGAGGGGCGCCTGCTCGGCCGTCTGCTGCATGTGCAGCCGCAGGCGCGTCAAATAATTGGCTACGGCTCATATCTGCCTCTTGTCGTGGTTTTCGGTCACGACGAAAAGATCGCCGGCGTTGTCATGCAGTCGCATCAGGAATCTCCTGATTTTGTTGCCAGTCTGCAGGCCCAGGGCTTTTTTGCGAGCTGGAATGGCTTGTCGGCCAGCGAAGCGGCAGCATTGCCGGTCGATGCCGTGTCGCGCGCGACGCTTACTTCACGCGCCGCCATCGACAGTATCAGGTTGCGCCTGGCAGGGCATGCAGCTGTTGAACTCGAGCGCGGGAAGATAGATTATCTTGAAACTGCCCGCGCGCTGGCCGGCTGGCTCTTTGTGCTGGTTTCGCTATTGGCCTGCTATAACCGTTCCGGGCTGGCAAAGTATCGCACCCTGATTCTGCTGGCCGCGGTCATTGTTCCGGGGTTCATGCTCGGGCGTTTTGTTTCGCTCGAACTGCTGGTGAACTGGGCGGTAAACGGCATTCCGCTGCAGACACACTTTTTTATGGTTGTCGTCTTGCTTCTGGCAATCGGTCTGCCGCTTTTCGGCAGCCGGGCCTGGTATTGT
>CAZMWO010000238.1:0-5695 GCA_964569565.1 uncultured bacterium
CGCATTCGGATTTAAGGTTTTCACATGACCCTGAGCGAACAACATATACTGGAGCTGACACAGACGAAAGAAACCCTCACTCTTGATTCAAGAGCGATAGAAAGTGTCTTTCTGATAGTGAGCTTGTGGCGGCGATCGTCTCCATGGCGAACACCGAAGGCGGAACTCTTCTGTTAGGCGTAGAAGATAATGGTACTGTAACCGGTCTTCACGCAAATCATGAGAATATCGCCACCCTGCCGGCAATGATTGCCAATAAGACCAACCCGCCAGTTTCCGTATCGATAGATGCGGTAGTCGTTCATGGTAAGAAAATTGCCTGCATAAAAATCCCCAGATCGAGGCAGCTTGTATCAACCTCAGACGGTCTTCTTCAGCGACGACGGCTTAAAATCGACGGAACACCAGAATCAGTTCCATTCTACCCGCACGAATTCATACAGAGGCAATCATCCATGGGCCTGATCGACCCTTCAGCTATCCCGATTTGTGAGGTGGATATTGAAGACCTTGATTCTTTGCAGAGACTGCGTGTTCGAAATGCCATAAAGAAATATGGCGGTGACCAAAACCTGCTGGCACTGGCAGATGATGAACTCGATGGCGCAATGGGTCTGGTAACGAAAGTCGATGGGAAAAAATGCCCGACAGTTGCCGGCCTTCTTCTGCTTGGTAACGAGAGCCTTTTAAGTCGCCATCTGCCTGCCTACGAAGTTGCATTTCAGGTTATGCGCGGCACAGATGTTATAGTGAACGAATTCTTCAGAAAGCCATTGCTTGAAACTTTTGAAGAGATTGAATTATTGTTCAGGGCCAGAATAAACGAAGAAGAGATGCAGGTCGGCCTGTTTCGGGTTCCTATACCTAACTATGATCGAAGAGCCTTCAGAGAGGCATTTGTTAACGCTCTGGTGCATAGGGATTATTGCAGACTGGGCGCGGTGCACGTAAAAATCGATTCTGAAGGCCTTTCAATCTCTAATCCGGGTGGTTTTGTCGAAGGTGTAACCCTTAAGAATCTGCTTGTTGTTCCACCTCACCCGCGAAATTCTCTTCTGGCGGATATAGTAAAACGCGTCGGTCTGGCAGAGAGAACTGGTCGCGGCATCGACCGTATTTTCGAAGGTCAGCTGCGTTATGGTAGAACTGCACCTGATTATAGCGCTTCAGATTCCTTTAACGTAATTGTTAAGATGTCAGATGAAGAAGCTAACCTCGAATTTCTTAACATGATTCTACAGAGAGAAAACCAGATGAAAGGCTCTTTACCAATTGACAGTCTGATCATTCTTTCGAAGTTAAGCCATGAAAGACGCCTTACCACAGCCGAATTTGCGGATTCAGTGCAAAAGCCGGAGGCTTCTATTCGAGCCAATCTTGAAAAGCTCGTTGAGGCAGGAATAGTGGAACCTCACGGAGGGGGCCGAGGCAGATTTTTTACGTTGAGCGCCAAAATCTATAATAAATCCGGTGAAAGAGCTGCTTACGTCAGACAGGCCGGTTTTGACACTATTCAGCAGGAACAGATGATACTGAACTTTATTGAAAAACACGGCAGCATAAAAAGATCTGATGTTATAGAACTCTGCCGGGTAAGCAAAGACCAGGCTTATAAAATCCTCACAAAACTAAAAAAGCAGGATAAGATAAAACTTTCAGGGCAAGGTAGAGACTCAATTTATTGCAAAATGGATTGATGTTTAAGATGTTAAATTTTTACGCGCCACTTTACACGCCAGGCGCGAAAGATTCGCGCCGCTTTACGCGCCGGGCGTGTAAATATGCGTCACTTTATGCGCCAGGAGCGAAAAAGGCAACGCGCCAACGTTATCATTTTTACGCGCCATGGGTAGCGCTATATGTTGATTCTCAGACAACCGAAGCTGGCAAAACTAAGGCAAGGTTTCGTTGATGAATGTTAGAATTTCAATGATTATGCTGCCGTTTGATGGAAAGTCCAGCTCGCTGCGCTACGTAGCGCAGCGGGAATTCGCGGTGGCGATACGTGGAGATATCTTGTCTTGTCTACATAGATCCCGTCGAAACAGAAGGCGTGCCGCGTGAGGAATACACCAGGCGCATCGAAAATGGTATAATTGACGCAAAGCTGCCGGCTGCTTATGTTGGCAGGTATATGAAACAATATTTAAGACATCATCAGCCGTGATGTCAGTAGATGCGCACTGAGTCTTAAGTCAGGTCTGATCAGGCATTCGCTGGTGTTTATCCTGATTCAGCCGGCAACTTTTTCGGGCACCGAACAGCGACCAAGAAATAGAATTGCACCGGTTGCAGAATGCCTGATCATAAACAAAAACGGTCGATCAGCATTGAATATTTTGGGCATCGACATTTCGGCCGAAAAACCATCGTATTCCATGGCAACGGCGGTGGCGGCGGCAGCTTCTGTACCTTCTTCGTCTATTTTCCCGAAGGCTTTATGAATAACTTTGGCGATATGCAGGCGCCTCTTTTCATCTGCTGCGAGAATTCCCTTAAAATCTGCGCCGGTCTCGCCTTCTGTAAAAGCCAGCGGCATGCCCATCTTTTTCAGGATGACTGAAACTTCCATATCACCTTCAAGTTTAAATTTAGGAAAAGCTACCGCGACCTCAACCGTCTGCATACCCCTGATCCAGCTGTCTATAAGACTTGCAGACAAACTGTTTTCTGTTGTCGCCAGACTGGTGTTTTCGGCAGGAAGAGCAACCAGCATTTTTAAAGTCTTGCCCATATATGGCAGCTGAATCACCTGTAAACCATCGGATTCATAGTATTCAAAGTTTCTGGTAACATGCATCATCGGTATCTCGAAAGGTTCCTTCCCGGATGGTTTGAACAGGCCCGGTCGGGTCAATGCCTTATTGAACTTTTCCTGCCAGGTACCTTTGAAATAGACGGCATTGGTAAGAATAAGAGCTGTTCGTACATTGATAATCGCCGGAACGACCAGTTCTTTAATTAGTCCCTGAGTGTTTTCGCTGGCCCAGGCGTTTATCCTGCTGCAGGTTCCCTGGACGTCTGAGAAATCAACCTGTTCAAGTGAAGCGTTAAACATTTTCTCGATAAACTTCAGATATTTCTCACGAAATCTGGTATCTGTCCTTCCCCAGGCCCGGTTGGCGATGGTCAGGCTGGCGGTTGGCTGGCCATCCGGCATTACCCCGACATCGAGAATCTGCTCGATGTAAGCCTTATAATCGTGGCTGAGACGTCCGCCATCAAGCAGGTAATGTAGAACTGCTGCCATTTCTACAGCAGTATCGCCGGCGGCCCCGACAAAAGTCATCGCTAGTGCAATATGCAGGCTGGCCGGAGAAAAGAACAGATTGCCCTCGCTCGCTGCCAGCTCCTTATAAAGGTTGACAGCAAAAATGTTGTTGCCCTGTGCAATTTTGGGCACGCTGCCGACTGCTTCGCCTGCCAGCAAAGGAAAATCGCCCAGACTAAGCAACGCCAGAAAAAGTACCAGAAATAGCGTTCCCCTCATTTTGCGCATCCCCCCATCAGATAAAACCTTGTTGTATTATAATTCACCAGGAAGCAACAGTCGAGAAAGAAACTTAGCATTCATTGACAAATACAGCCTGAATGCACTGGCACCAGGGTTTTCTGATCAGTATTGATTGACTTCGTATGAACTGCGCAATAGCCTGAATATAGCGAAAATACAGGGGAAAAAATGCTGACGGTTAAAAATTCAATTCTGCGCAGTCTGCTGGTCATTATCGTGTCATTGGTGTTTGTCTGGATAGCCTGGACAGTGCTGATTCCGGGCGATGAGGGCAACAAGTTTATCGCCTGGGGCTGCTTCTGCTTCTTTTTCGCCACATTTTTCAAAGGCGTTTACCATCTGGCCGACCGCCGCGTCAAAATTCTCATCGACGCGAACGGCATCTACTTTCCCGGCCAGCAGAGAAGCATCATCGACTGGTCTGCAATCAAAGAATTCGAGATCGAGCGCAATCAATATCAGGATGTCATCTGGATCGAACTGAAGCGGGGCGAACCGCTGTACCTGAAGATGTTTTATCTCAATATCCGCCCTGAAGAGCTTCACAGACACGTTGAAAGCTGTATGATGCGAGCTGCCGGCAATGAAAGCTATGAAGACGATGCCGGTTCTGATGAATCTGAAAATTCGGATGCCGGCAATGCAGAAACAGAGCCAGAAATGGTCGCTGAAGATTTTGAAGCTGAGCTGAATAAATCCCTCGATTCCGAAGAACTGGAAGATTCAGAGGATTCAGATGAACTTGAAGAAGCTGGAGATCCTGACGCCAGTATCCTTACTCAGGCATGGCATCTTCCAGCGTGGTTCAGCGATGAACCGGTTACCAACGACATAATCTGGACCGGCGTTCTCACCGGCGGTATTGTCGCCATGCTTTTTGGCCTGACTTATCTCGCAGGGGACCCGCCAAAAATAAGCCTTGCCGAGCAGATCATGGTGGTAATCGCTTTCGGCGTGCTTGCCCCGTTTTTTCTGTTCATGTTTTCTTTTTTCAGGGGCACCAGCACCCATCGCGAATGGGCGGGTCTCGACAGCAAAAAAAGCGTCAGTTACAGCGTCAAAGCCGCTGCCGACAAACTGCAAAAAACCGGCGAATCCCCCCGCCAAGCGCGCAACAAAAAGCATTCCGACTGAGCAGCCGACCCAGAATGAGAATCATTCATTGAGCTCTTATATAGATCAACTTCCCTTTGCTGAATCTTTTTAATGCTTGAAAGGGTATCTGTAAACAGCCTCGATAATAGTTTTTTCAATTTCCGCCAGATCTGCCGGTTTTTCAATATGCTTGCCGGTGAATATATGAGTTGATCTGGTTGCATACCTTTTTTTCCCATATTCGAGATAGTAAAATCGCATCAATGCCGTATAACTGCCACTTTTATCAGGTCCGCTTATTTTAACGCTAAAGACAGCATCTTTTGGCCCCAATTCCTTATTGCTTGTTAGTTTTTTCAGTTGAATTGGCTGTGTTATCTGAACAAGGTGCGCATTCTTTTGCGTTATTTCATCAACGATGCCGGGGCCTGTTATTCCGAGCATTTTGCCCTCAACTTTTGCCGAAACGCTGGCAAGCATATTCTGTATGATTGAATTTTCTGCCTCTGTTTCAAGCTCATAAAACTGCGTTTTTGCTATTATGTCCTGCCCAAAAAGATTTGTTATGCACAAAAAAAAGCTGATTAGAACTGCTACGATACCAAATCTCATATAAACCCTCGCTTGTTGTCAGGAAACGACTTCCAGCCTGTCAATAATGCCAGCTTCCTGCGGATCTCGACATAGAACAATATTTTTGACAACGCTCTTGCCAAAAAGCTTTTTCTGATCCGGCGAAGCATTCTTTACTGGTTTTTCTTTCATCTTTTCAATACCTCATTCCGTATTATACCCAGATTAACCGGATAAAAACCAGTCTTCTCGACACTTACATTGCGCCGCTTGTTCTCGTTTGCCAGCATATCCCGGTCATGCGTATGCCCGTGCAGGTTGTAATACGGCATGTCTTCCGACATTGCCAGCGGTTCATGCGAAAGCATAAGAACCCGGTGAATGATGATCGGGTGCGAATAAACCTCTTTAAATCCGGCGTTCAGATACTCGGCTTTTTTGTAAGTATCATGGTTGCCAACGATAAGAAAAAGCCGGTTCCTGCACCCACCTATCGACCAGCAATCTACAAGG
>CAZMWO010000239.1:0-4940 GCA_964569565.1 uncultured bacterium
ACGTGCCAGATCGGTGGCGCCGGCCGTTAATCCGCATGAAACCACGGTAGAAGCTGAGCTTGAGCGTGCCTGGTCGAAGGTGCAGTCGGTTCCGCGCCGGCTGAATCTGCCGCCTGATATTCCCAAAGAAACCCGACAGATGCTGGAAGTAGAAGACGATCCAATGCTTTCAGAGGCCAACTCGTTGTTCGATCAGGGCGACATGGCCGCTGCCGAGAAGGCTTATACCAAAGCACTCGGCAGCAGCAACAACAATCATTTCAAAGAATTGCATGCCTGGGGCGGGCTGATGGAAGTTTACCTGATCACCGGCGATAAAGAAAAGTTCCGGGAGGCCTTCAAAAACTATGCTTTGTCTGCGCAGAAACTTTCCAAAGTTTACGGTCCTCTGGCCGACGATGTTTCGCGTGCCTACGAAATGTTCGCGCAGATAAGTATGATAGATCCCGGCAAGTTGCGTGAGCAGCTCACCAAAGCGAATCTGACGCTGGGCACTAATGTCAGCTTTGAAGAATTTATCAATGGTTTGAACCAGACCAAAGACTGGTATCCAAAAGATCTGCCGGCGGCCGAACCGGTGTCGCCATATTCAGTGCAACGCGGCGGCGGTGGTTGAACGTAATATACATGGAGACTTTTCTCTCAAAGTCAGAGAGGTGAACTATGAAATCAGAAAAGGTTGTAAGCAAAGCCCGCAGGGGTAATGTTCTGGCGGTTGTCGTTGCCATTCTCGGCGTTATCTTTGCCGTATCGCTGTATTTCGGTTCATCGACCGTCGAGCGGACGCGACAGTCAAAGAGAGCCCTGGGAGGCGACCAGGCCGCTTCGCTTGCTGAGACCGGCATTATGCGCGGCATGCACATGATGAGTCGTGCCATGAATGATGACTCGTCGTTTCTGCAGACAGCCACCCAGAAAAGTTTTGCCATCATGTTGCGTTATCCGTTGCCGGTCAAGAGCGGAAAAGTCAACGATGCTGCAGCTGAACTGGGCGCCGATGACGAGCTCGATGTGGCCGTCATGGAAGCCGAAGGCTTTCCCAATAAAGTCGAATACACCCTGGCAGATCTTCGTCTCAAAGCTGAGGGTGAAGACTGGGTCGACGATCTGATGAAGTTTGCCGGTGGCGAAAAGGTAAAAGACTATGACGTAAAGGTGACTTTTGAAATTGAGAGCGCTTACCGCGTCACCCCGAAGGTGCTGTCATCTGGCAAATACGAAGTGCCCGGCATCGACTGTGAGTTTACCGCCCGCCAGGATATTCTGGATTTCCTTGACAACAAGGGAAGGGCAGCCTTTGTCGGAGAATTTCCTGACTGGCTGTCACTTTTCAATTTTACTATTCCGATAAAAGTTCATATTCCGATTATCAAGGCTGATATTACTCTGGCCACTATAGATCCGGCCGCTGTTGTCGATCTTGCCCTCAAGCCACTTACCAAAGATACTCAGCTCGCAGATGCGATGAACTGCGCCGATGGTATCGGGCTGAAAGATTTCTTCATTCTCGACAAAATTCTGCGCGCCCTTTTCCACGGGTTGCTTAACAAACCGAACCTTTATCCTATCAGAATCGTTTTCGACAAAGATTTTTTCATGCGCAAAGAAGAGCTCTGGCCCGGCGGCGTAAAAGTTCCCGAAGACTACTCGCGGTGTGTCGAAAAGTACGGCACACTTAAAGTTACTTCGGTCGCCCGCATCAACTTTACCGATGAGACTTTTTCTGAGCGCAGAATCGAAGCTACCAAGGATTTCAAGGTGTCTGACATTCAGCCGATGGCACCGCTTTACAGCTTTTTCTGCGCGAATATAAACAATGACCGTTTCAATTTCAACGATCATGGCGGCCAGTTTTACGTAAACAACAGCGCCAAGCGCATTATGAAAAAAGACGAACGCGAAGCCCGTAAGGAGCATCCCGGCCAGATCAGAGTCAACTACAAACCTGACGACTTCGTCGATGCCGGAAGTCCCGGAACGCCGCTGGTAATCAATACTGCACTGGTTGGCCATTATGACGGGCCCAAAATTGCCGAGGGCGGTTTTGCCGATAAAGCGCTCAATATGGCGGCCGGCGCCGATGCTCTGCTGATGCTGGGCCGAACCAAGAATATGATCGTCTCAAAGGCTTCTTATAATCTCGATGTTACGGTTAATTCTAAGAATGTTAAGAGCAAGAAAGGCAGCCCGCTGCCGAAAGAGCTCAAATTTTCGCGCGGTGCCTTCAATCATGGCTTTCAGATGACATCTGATGTCGCGCCCAAAGCCAAACTTCTGCACAAAGATCCCAAATACATCGAAAACCGCAATGCTTACAAGGGCAGCGCACTAGAGGCCCGCAACGATTCTTACAAGTGGTGGACGCAGGAACCTCATAAAATGTCGCATGAAGACTTTCTTAAAAAGAAAGCCGAAAGTATCAATTTTCTGCCGGATCCTGAAAAACTCAGCTCGAATATTATTACATTCGGCATCAGCGTTGCGTTCAGGGCGTTCGGCAGCTCGCTGACCGATCTTACCAAAGGAGCTGTCGCTTTTGGCGCTACCCCTATTGCAGACGCATTTGCCCGCATGAAACTGCCATGGATGGGCACCCGTAACAGCTACTACTGTCTGCCGACACTTGGCTGGTCAGACAATAAAACGCATCTGTTCGGCCTCAATACCTGGTACCCCACACTTTCACGCGATATCGAGGGCATGGTTGCCAAACGTTACAAACAGTGGCATGTGACGATTGTTGGTCTGTTTGCGCAGGATCGCCTGCCGCTGCTGCCATTCCCGCCGCCCTGGTGCTTTGTGCCGCCGGTTCCGGTGCCATACTGGTTCACCGACCAGATCATCAACAAATACGATTACAATATGTGGTTCATGAAGGCTTACGATGCCGAAGACATGACTGCCGACGTTTCTTACACCATGTATGACCCCGGCGACATGATCAATATGCCAGCAAACTTCTATTCGCCAGAACAGTTCGCCAAAAAGTCGAATTATTACTATGCCAGCGCCGAGAACTTCATCAAAGATCTGCCGAACCGCATGATCACGATAGATGGCAAAAAAGCGCTGCAGCTAAACGGCGTGACCTTTATCGCCGGCTCGCTCGGTGCCGATAACAATTCTTTCAAAGCACCAGAAGGCGACACTTTTTACGTTACCGGCAAGGGTATGATCGTTGTTTCTGGCAATGTCAGCCTGGGCTGCAACATCAGATATGTCGAAGAGCCTGAAAAACAGACGGTTTTCAGCCTGGTTGTGCGCAACGGTGGTCTGATCATGACTGACGAAGGCGATTTCACCATCGAAGGTTCTGTTTATACGCATCGCTGCATTTATCTCGGCTCTAACACCCGGCTCAATATCGTCGGAAACTGGGTAACCAACGAATTCGCCAAGCATCGCATGCGCGGCGAGGTGATGGTCGATTATGCGGCGTCGAAGATCAGGGCTTCTACCGGCAGCCTGCATCCACAGACTGGCAAATACGATCCGCGCCGGTATTATCTCGCTCTGTCACCACGCTGGAACGCCTGGAAGGTTGACTGATGAAACGTTCAGGAGGCTGGTCTCTGCTTGAAGTGCTGGTTGCGGTCGCGATAATCGTCATCGCGTTCATTCCGCTCATTAACATGGTCAGTTCGAATGCCGTTTCTACGGTTAAAATCGGTAACTATGCCAAGGCTTCCGGTCTGCTGACCAAGTTTCTCGAAGAAGTCAAACATGTGCCGTTTTCACGCTATCAGAAGAACTACGATCAACTGCAGGGTGGCGAGCCGATCGCCGTGCCTGTTGAATTCTACCCGGATACTCTCGCCAGCATCGAAGAGATGAAAAGCGACAAGGAATTCTGGCTCGAAGCAACCATGCAGGCCTCCAAAAACGATTTCGGGCA
The DNA here is from genome assembly GCA_964569565.1 of uncultured bacterium. Taxonomy (GTDB): domain Bacteria; phylum Muiribacteriota; class Ozemobacteria; order Ozemobacterales; family Ozemobacteraceae; genus Rifleibacterium. The sequence continues at coordinate 3,896 of CAZMWO010000239.1, forward strand.
GCTTGTCGAAATCTCTTTCAAAGCTGAGATATTCTGGCGCGAGCGGGGAAACCGCGATGCGACGTCTGAGCCTGAACGCAGTCTGCGAGATTTTGCGCTGATCTTTAATCCGGAAACAAGGTTCTGAGCGGTATCAGGAGGCAAAGATGAAAATAGTCAGAAGATCTGGCATGACACTGGTAGAACTTATGGTCGCTGCGGTTCTGGCTGCCATGGTTCTTGGTGCTGCCATGAACATCTGGAGCTATGCGCGGCGTCATATTTCGCGCACGACAACCCGCCAGATCCTGCAGATGGACGCGCAGCGCATTCTGACTCAATTCAAGGCTGACATGAAAGCTGCCAAAGCCGAAACCTTCAAGTCGACCGCCGATCCGCTGACTCTTGAATTCAAGCGCTATATCGTTGATAAAAACGACAACACCAAACTCTCGGCCGACAAGATCGAAGAAGTCAGATACGTTTTTGCCAAACCGATTTTGCGCCGTCAGGTGTCCGGCAGTTTTCAGAAGACTCTCTCGACCAATGTCGACAACATCAGAGTGAGTCGAAAAGAGCTGACAGAAGCGCAGCAGGAGAACGAAGCCTACCTCGAAGCCCGCGTCGATATTTCTCTCGACCTGATGGCGAAAGCCCCGGGAACCGGCAGCGAAGAAAGGTTTTCGCAACATACTTCCGCCGTTATTCGTGACGAATTTTATACGCTGGCCAACAAAGAACGCGAAGAAGTTCTGACCATCGCCAGCGAAGTTGCCGAAGAGCTCGACAAACCAACTGACAGCAGCTTTTTTAATGAAGAACTGAACGCTCAATCTCTGGCAAATCTGACGGAAGATCAGCTGAAAGATCTTGAAAAAACTCAAGAAGGCGCGGTAGCCGAAGCAAAAAAGAATCTCGAAGAGCTTGACAAGCGAATTGAGGATGTTGATACCGGCAAAAGATGGTGGCAGATCGGTTGGTGGTCCAATGATGAGGGTGCCGATGTCAAGCAGATGCGCGAAGATCTTGGCAAGATCAAATGCCCGGATGAAGGACCATTGCCAGA
>CAZMWO010000239.1:4950-5635 GCA_964569565.1 uncultured bacterium
CCCGCCCATCTGACCAGGTTGATGGCGTTCTCACCCGGATCAACAACAAGATAGGCAATCTCGAATCGCAATTTTATGGTAAATCATACGCGGGAACTACTATTCTTGACGCTAACAGCGCAGACCCTGAGATCAAACGCCAGGCTGCGCTTCAGAAGCGGGCCTATGAGATGAAGCTGACTGACCGCCAGATTGACAAGGCGATGGAAGGAATGTCAGACGAAGAAAAGGCCGAAGCCGAAGCCAACAATGTCAAAAAAATGATCGATGCGTTCAACCGCACCGAAGCCGAGATTCGCGATGAATTCAGAGCTACTGCAGTCGCTCCTGAGGGAAGCGATGAATTCGAAGCGCTTGTTCAACGCGAAATTAGAGACCAGGCTTTCATCAAGCAGCAATATAACGCCTGTAGTCTCGACTGGATGGATTCGAGCAGCGAAGACAAGAATGCCATCAAGGCTTACGAAGGCGCCAAGCAGCTCAAGAGTCTGGCCGAAGGCAAAAAAGAAACGCTCAAGCTCAAAGAAATGGCCATCGACAACAAATCAGAGATCGCTGAAGCCAGGCGCATCAAACAGGAAAGCTTCACCGGCAATTAGTATACTGTCACATTTGAATTATAGGGTCGGTTGGTTATACAAAAGCGCGTTGATTTTTGTTAAGCCAGAAGCTTCGGCCATCAGAC
>CAZMWO010000240.1:0-5625 GCA_964569565.1 uncultured bacterium
GCTATTGCTGTCCATATGCGGCTGTTCTGGTATTTCAAAAAGCAAAACCCTCAGCAGCGGCCCGGCCCAGACGTTCGATGATCTTGAAGCCGGCAAAATTCAGGGAACAATCACGGCCGATGCTAATGGTAACCCGATCAAAGGCGCAATCATAGAGACTTTCGAAAAGCAGGCGGTTGCCGACGAAAACGGCCTGTATCTGCTCGGGCCGGTTCCGGCCGGCGACTACCGCGTAATTGCCCGCGCCAGCGGTTATTCACTCGGCGTCAAAGATGAAGTCAGGGTTCTCAGCGGGCGTATTACCGAGAACATTAATTTCCGCCTCCCGGCTCAGACGGCTGAGCACGCTCCTGATTTTTCGGTAATGGCTCTGGTGCCGTTTTTTGGCACAGATGGCGACCTTATAACCGTTTATTGCAGAGGGTGCGGCAGCACCAGAGGCAAGGTAACCTTCAACGGCAAAGAAGCTTCGGTCATCGACTGGAACTCGCAGCTTGACGACCGCATCGTCGTGCAGGCGCCGTCAGAGGTCGAAACCGGCCCGGTACGGGTTATCATCAACGGCGAAACGTCGAAAGAGACGCAACCGGTGCAGTTCATCGGCAAACCCGTCATTCTGCGGGTCGAGCCGATAATCGCCCAGGGCGGTCAGCTGATAACGGTTTACGGGCGCAACTTCAACCCGATCGACCGTTTTAACCGCGTCAAACTCAAAGATACCGACTGCATGGTGACTGCAGTTATCGATGAAAAAACCCTGCAGGTGCAGTTGCCGGTCAACGCCCGCACCGGCCTGTTGTCGATACGCATCGAGAGCAATGAATACCAGCTCGACGGCATATCGAGCCAGATCATTACGATAAAGCCGATTCTGGTGCATATTTCGCCAAAGCGCGCTATTCCGGGCGTACCGCTGACGCTCTATGGCTACAACTTCGGCGATAACCGCAACGATGTTAAGGTGATGTTCGGCACCTATGAGATCGCTGTGACCGCCAATGATTCTTTCAGTGAGAACAAGATCGTCATCAAGGTGCCCGACAACACGATACTGGCAGCCGGCGCCACCATCGACGTCAGGGTTAAGGTAAACGATGCCACCAGCAACGCCCTGAGTTTTACCGCCTACAATACCGCCAACGACACGCACTCCGGCTATGGAATATTCAATTTCAACGATATCTCGGCCGGCGGCACCCTGCACATCAGATCTCTCGCGCCCACCGACCGCATCGCCTTTCTCAGCGTTCTCCATGGCGGTGAGACCCAGAGTCTGCCCGATACCTATTATTACAGTTTTACAGGCTATCTCGGCGGCAATTTCGATCTGGTGCCCATTCTGCCGGGAAGCCTGCGCGCCGCATCAGTGCCAGCCCGCCACCCTCTGCGCCTGAGCAGCTCAGTACTGACAGGCACACCGGTGCAGCAGTCGGCCAGCCTGCGCGCTGCTCTGACCGAACCGGCCTCTGCAACGATAAACCTTTATCTGCGCGACTTTACCAGCGCCGACCCCTGGAATGTCAACAACGACATTCTCGCTACCGCAACCCTGGTCGCTTCGAGCGCAAAGGCTCTGGTTTATTTTGAATCTGCGACAAACGCCCTGACCCCGACCGATGCTGCTGCCATCGCAGCTGAATTCGACCTGATCTACCCCAAAGTGGCAAGCGCCTGCTGGAACGGCCTGCCGGCTTATAGACCTCCCGAAGGCAATGTTGACGATCAGCCCCGTATCGCCATACTGGTTTCTTATACTCTCGACCAGGCGGTCACGGCGCAGGGCGAGTTGCTGGTCAGTTATTTCGACCCGCGCGACAAAGATCTGACCGCTTCGACGACGGCCGGCACCGAAATAATCTACGTCAACCCGACTTCTTTCACGCGTGAACGCAGCAACTTCTACGGGTCTCTCGCACAAACACTGGCAGGCATGATGTATTACAACCAGAAAGAGCCCGAAGGCACCAGCTGGCAGAATGCCGGTATCGGAGTTTTCGCACGCGAAGAAGCCGGCTACGGTTTTCTTCAGAAAGATCAGCGGGTTGTCAGCTATGTATCACAGTATCTGCAGTATCCCGAAACTGTCTCGCTGAACAACTGGCCCGCTGAGCCCACCTACGCAGACTACGGCATGCAGTATCTGTTCACCCGCTATCTTTATGATCACCACGGGAAACAGGCTGCCATCGCCAGGCTCGAAACTAAAAATACTTTCACCGGCCTGCAGGATGTCTTCAACAGTATCGTATTTGCCTCAGGCATAAACTTCACCGACTTTTTCAACAATTTCGGCAAAGCGCTTTATTGCGATGATCTTGGTCTGAAAGACGGGGTCACCGGTTACAACAAAACCCTGCATCAGTTTCCCGGCATCAATCTGCGCGGCGGCGTATCAGGCATCGAAGGCCTGCGCGGCACACCCATGGGTGAAAATCCGGTGACCACCCGCTCGCTGTCGATCAGAGGCTTCGGCTGCAGTCTGGTCGAATACAATCAGGGCAACTGGGGCGACCTCGAAGTGACCATCGGCTCTACGCCCTCTGTCGGCACATTCAAGACCTGGGTCATCTATTATTCAGCCGAACAGATCGCCAGCACCACCATCGCCCCATAAACAGTCATATTCCCCGCACGAAGCCACAAGGACACGGAGAAAACCTTAAAGTTGGCCGTTGATAAGTCTGGTAATACCATCCTTCATGAGGGCTTCTCCAAAATTTATCAACAACCCCAACTTCAAGCCAGTTAGTTTGAGATAAGTTAAAACCTGTTTTTTGTGAGCCTTTGAGGTAGATTCTACCGATTTGAGCTCAAGAATAACCTTATCTTCAACCAGCATGTCAATTCTAAAGCCTTCGTCAAAACAAATACCCTTATAGGAAATCTTAACTGGAACCTGACGGGCTATTTTTAAACCACAAGACTCAAGCTCATGCGCCAACAGCAACTCATACACGCTTTCAAGCAATCCCGGACCAAGCTCTTTGTGTATGTTCAGAGCACAATCAACTACTATCCTGCTGATCTCATTCTCGTTCATCTTTGTGTCTCTGCGGCTTTGTGCGACATCTCTTTTTCAGGCGAGGTCGTAGGTTTTGAGTTTGTATTGCAGGGTGCCTCGTTTAATGCCGAGCATCTGGGCGGCTTTTGACTGGTTGCCTTCGGCAAGGCGCAGGGTGCGGCTGATCATTTCTCTCTCGATCTGAGCGACCATTTCGTCAAGCGTGCGGCCCTGATCGATCTGCTCGGCAATCCAGTCGAACATGCCACTTGAACTCTCGGGCGCAAAGCCGAGTTTTATTTCTTCGGGCAGATTGTCGATATCGATCATGTTGCCGCGGGTAAAGACCGAAGCACCCTCGATAATATTCTGAAGCTGCCTGACATTGCCCGGCCATTTGAAGTTTTTGAGCGCCGTCATTGCCTTGGGCGTTACGCCTTTCAGCTCCCTGTCTGACTTTCCACCGGCGATTTTGACAAAATGGTCGACAAGCGGAGGAATATCTTCAACACGCTCCCGCAGCGGTGCCAGCTGTATATTTACGACATTTATACGATAAAACAGGTCTTCTCTGAACTGTTTTTTCTCGATCAACTCCTTGAGATCCTTGTGTGTCGCTGCAATTATGCGCACATCGACCTTGATCGGCTTGTTACCACCAAGTCGCTCGACTTCGCGCTCCTGCAGAACGCGCAAAACTTTGGACTGGGTGTTGAGAGCCATATCACCGATCTCATCGAGAAATATCGTGCCGCCATGGGCCACCTCGAACTTGCCGCGCTTACGCGCCACGGCTCCGGTAAATGCACCCTTTTCATAACCGAACAGTTCGCTCTCGATAAGATTCTCCGGCAATGCCGCACAGTTAAGAGTTACAAAAGGGCCACTGGCTCGATGGCTTTTGCGCTGAATGGCTTCGGCGACCAGTTCTTTGCCGGTGCCTGACTCACCCTGTATCAACACGGTAATGTCACTCGTGGCGACCTGCTCGATCTTTTCCTTGACCAGACGGGTTGGCTGCGATTCGCCAATAATGCGGTCTGCCGGCGGCTCGACCAGAAAACGCTCTTCGAGACTTTTCTTTTCGTAGGCAAGACTGAAGCGCTCGCACGCCTTGGCGACGATAACCCGCATCTCGTCAATATCGAACGGCTTCGAGAAGTAGTCGTAGGCGCCTTCTTTCATCGCTTCGATCGCCAGCTTTTCTGAGCCGTAAGCTGTCATCAGAATGAACACAGCCTCTGGATCGATCTGCTTAACCTGTTTCAAAAAGTCCATGCCGCTCATGCCCGGCATATTGTAGTCGGAAATGATCACCTGAAAAGCACCCGGCTCAAGCAATTTGAGCGCTTCCGACGGGTTTTCCGCCGATTTGACATGGTAACCTTCCTTGCTGAGAGCCGCCTTAAGGCTGAACAGAATAGATTTTTCGTCGTCAACGATCAGAATATTATGTGATTTGAACAACATCTCTACCTCATCTTTCCTGCCGGCCCGGCAAGTAGAACTTAAACCTGGCACCTTTGCCAGCTTCGCTGCTAACTTCGATTTTTCCGCCATGCAGATCGACGATTTTCTTGACTATCGCCAGCCCCAGCCCTGTTCCACGCTGACGGGTTGTATAAAACGGCTCAAAAATACGGCGGGTTACTTCTTCTGACATGCCACACCCGTTATCCTCAACTTCAAAGACGGTCCATGGGCTGTCCGGCTCCCGTGCGGCCCGGATAAAAATCTTGCCACCCTTTTCCATAGACTGAATAGCATTGAAAATCAGATTCAAGAATACCTGCTTGATCTTTTCCGGGTCAACATATACCTTCAGGTCCGCCTGATAGTCGGGTATCAGCTCAACATAGTGCCGGTCTGATTCATGATGAACGAGCGCAAGAACCGGTCTGATGACTTCCTCAAAAGTGACTTCGCAGAAACTCGAGCCTTCCGGGCGCGCATAACGCAGCAACTGCTCGACAACCCCGTTGAGCCGGTTAACTTCGCTGACGATGACATCGATGTATTCGCGCCGGCTGTCGTCATCTTCGGTCTCTTCCTGCAAAAGCTGGCCTAGCGTTTTTATCGAAGCCAGCGGATTCTTGATTTCATGCGCCACACTGGCGGCAAGCTGCCCCAGAGAACTGAGTTTATCAGCATGATACAGCTGCTGCTCGATAATTTTGCGCTGGGTAATATTGTTGAGCGTAAGAATAAATCCATAGGGCTTTTTATCGTTGTCGAGCAGCCGCGAAAAATTGCCCTGCAGCACCTTGGTTCCGGCATGCTCGCTATGTTCGAATTCAATATCGAACTGCCAGTCTCCGGCGTCACCAAGATGGCGCAGCGCATTTAAAAATTCGCGCCGCGACTGCTGCCTGAACTTTTTGATAAAGCTTCGCAGCGAAAGCCCTTCGAGATCTTTGAAAATATCGCTGAACTCCTGCATTGCCGCGTTGTTGGCGGTTTCGATATAACCATTCATGCTCCAGGTAATTACGCTTGTGCGCAGGCTGCCCAGAATGTTCTGAATGTAGTTGGCAAGCGTTTCGATGCGTTCGATATAATGCTGCAGACGGTCCTGATTCTGCTTGAGGTTGCTGGCCATGCGATTGAAAGAACGTGCCAGATTG
>CAZMWO010000241.1:0-5616 GCA_964569565.1 uncultured bacterium
GGTATAAGCGGTATGTCACGGATTGAATTCTTGAAGTCTTATGTGACAGAGGACCAGGTGTAAAATACAGGTTAATCAGGATGTTTCAACGATATAAAAAACCTCTGCTGACTATTGCTGCAATGCTTGTAGCAATGGTGCTGCTGTGGCTTTTTCGCGGTTATCTGCTGCCATTGATAAGTGAAGACCCTCAGCATTACCTGGCGGCCCGTTTTGGCAGTGGCGGCGCGCTGGCAGATCGCAATGGCAGCATTATGCGGGTTTACTCTGATGAACAGGGCGACCTGTCGGTCTACACCAGCCTGGCCAGCCATTCGAGCGACCTGATCGATGCAGTGTTGATAGCTGAAGACCGCAATTTTTATTCACATCCTGGTTTCGACCTGCCGGCTATTATGAGGGCGGCCTGGCAGAACCTGGTTAATCGCCGCGTCGTTTCAGGTGCTTCAACCATATCGCAGCAGCTCATGCGTGTAATCAGGCCTGCCCCCCGCAATCTCACCAGCAAAATAGAAGAATTGCTTATGGCTCTGCGCCTGGAACAGAACACCAGCAAAGATCTGATACTCGAATACTACCTCAACGCTGTCTCGATGTTCGGTAACGTCAGAGGCATTCATCTCGCGGCACAACTGCTATTCGGCAAGTCGCCCGCCATGCTCAATCTTGCTGAAAGCGCCACTCTTGCAGCTGCCATTCAGGCGCCCGGCCGTTTCGATCCGTTCTCTACCCGCGGGAACAAACAGCTACACAAACGCCGTGACTGGATTCTTGCTCAGATGCTGAAAATGGGCAAATGCAGTGAATCACAATATAACAATGCATTAAAAACGAATATTCCCACATATCGCCGCAGATTGCCTTTCCATGCGCCACACTTCTGCGATCTTACCGCCACTCTTTTCGGCAACCCCGTCGGAATGCAGCCAACGACCATTGACCTCGACCTCCAGGACTTTCTTTATGCAACGACAAGATCGCATCTGCCACGCCTGTCTAAAAGTGGCGCAACCCAGTTGGCAGCGATGATTGTAGATGCGCGCACTCTCGACATTCTGGCCATGACCGGATCAGCTGAATATGGCCCGCTTTCGGGAGGTTTCAACAATGCCTGTATCGCCCGAAGATCAGGCGGTTCTGTTCTCAAACCCTTTCTCTATGCTCTGGCTCTCGAGTATGGCTACTACCCATCTTACGTTCTACCCGACACCATGCAGACATTCAAAACTCCGCAGGGCGAATATGTTCCCTTCAATGCCGACCGCCGTTCTTACGGACCGGTCAGCATCCGCACCGCGCTTGGCAACAGTCTTAACACCTCGGCAATCAAGATGATCAACCAGCTCGGTGTCAGACCGTTTTTTTCGCTTCTGGTCGAGCTTGAACTGCTGTTGCCACGCCCGGGAGCGGCTGATTTTTTTGGCCTTGGGCTGGCGATTGGCAATCCAGAGATCAGAATGCTCGATCTGGTGCGGGCATATTCGGTTCTCTGCAATCGCGGCAGTTTGCGGTCTCTCAGGTTCTTTCCCGGGCAGACACAGGAAAGCCGCCAGATCCTGTCTCCGCAGTCCGCATATCTGATTTACGATATACTTGCCGACCCGACTGCAAGACTGTTTACCTTTGGCAATCCTTCGTTCTTCAAATCAAAGCGACCGGTTGCCATCAAAACCGGCACCAGCACAGATTACCGCGACTGCTGGCTGATGGCGGTAAACTCAGAGTTTATTATCGCCATCTGGGTCGGCAACTTCAACGGCACGCCGACACGCGCCCTTTCTGGCGCTACCGCCTGCGGTCCCATCTACAAAGACCTCATCGACTTTCTCGAAGACTATCGCAATAACGGACAGATACAACCGCCCAAAGGCATACGAAAAGTTCTGGTATGTTCTACTTCAGGTCAGGCGGTTTCAGAATTCTGCCCGCTGTCAGGTTACGACCTTTTCTCTGATCTCAGTCGCGACCCTGAAATCTGCACCTTTCACAGCGGATCGAGCGATCAACACGAACTGCCTGCCGATTACGCCAGCTGGATCAAAGACCGGCGCCGCCATCTCGACCACGACCCATTTAAACTCTCTGGCGACATAAGCATCAGCGACCCTTATCAGCTGTTCGGACTTGAGAAAGTTCGTAGCGAACCTACTGTCAGCAGTGGTCCGCTGATTCTCAAATCAACTCCTCCCGGCACAGTTTATGGCGGCATCAAAATCGTCTCGCCGCACGATGGAGATCGCTACGTCATGGCAGAAGGACACGAAAACTATGCGCTTCTGCGAGCTTTACCGGCCGGCCCGGTGCCCGAAGTCATCTGGCTGATCAACGGTCAGGAATTCATTCGCACCGCACCGCCCTACGAGGCTTACTGGCCCCTGGCACCTGGTGCTTATCGTATCAGCGCAATAAGTGAAGGCGACGCCGCCGGCGAAATCGAAATCTTCGTCGAGCGCTGATGGTTCATATATGACCATGACTGTGTTAAACTATGCATTCAAACGTCGGGAAACCGTTAGTTCAAAATACACATCGAGGAGTCGGCTGTATGCTGCAACGCGTCTGCAATTTCTGCCAGAAACGCATGACTGCGACTATTCTGCTGACCGTTGCGATCGAAGCGGTTACCCTTTTTTTCAGGTTCGGGCTGGGTCTTGAATCGACTAAACACACGGCCTCAACTGTCGGGCAGCTGACAATGGGTATCAGATTTCATCACGGTTATGCCGGCATCATGCTGCTTATGCTGTTACTGACCGACAGATTCAAAAGACATCGTGCCGCGGACGCCATCTTTGTTGTCGGCATGAGTCTGTTCGTATCCGATATCATTCATCACACGCTGCTTTATCTGATAACCGGCTCGGCCGATCTCGACCTGGTTTACCCGGGAACTTTCAAATGAGCCTGAGTGAAGACCTCAAAAAACTCAACGAGCAGCAAAGTGCAGTAATAAAGAAATTCAGTAAAACCTCTCTGGTCATCGCCGGCCCGGGCACCGGCAAAACCCGCACAATTTCTGTATTGATCGGTGATCTGCTGCACAAAGGCGTGCGCCTGAAAGAGATTCTGGCGCTGACGTTTTCTGACAAAGCTGCGCTCGAACTACGTTCACGCGTACTCGAATATTACCCGCACAGTTTTGACCAGTGCTGGATATCGACTTTTCATTCTTTCTGCGCCCGCATTTTGCGCGAGCAGTACCACCTCGTCAAAATCAAGCCTGATTTCAAGCTGCTGACCGGCTTCAAGGAAGCGCTTCTGATGAGCGGCATCTGCCGCCGCCAGCAGTCCGAAGCATTTGCAGAATTTGGCAAGGTTCTCAACCGCCGCGGCTTTCAACAGGAAGTGCTGACTTTTATCTCACTGCTCAAATCGAACCTCGTCGAACCTGACGAATTTGCAAAAACCATTGCCAGCTGCACAGAACTGACTGCCCGGGCACAGGCACGCATGCGCGAGCTGCTTAGCCTGTTCAGACTCTACGAAAAAGAGCGCGACCAGACCGGCTATCTCGATTTTCGCGATCTCATCAGCCTGACCATCAAAGTCATGCAGAACCGGCATACAGCCGAGCTTTATCGCAAAAAGTTCAGGGTCATTCTCGTCGATGAGTTTCAGGATACCGACCCGGCGCAGTTTCTGCTGCTGTCTCTGCTCAAAGGTGACGATGATTCGGTAAAAACCGCAGTAATCGGCGATCCACGCCAGAGCATCTACCGTTTTCGCGGCGCTGATCCAGGCATGATGACCGCCAGAGGTCCATTCAAGAAAAAGTATCAGGCAAAGGTCTTTCCACTCGCGCTCAATTACCGCTCAGGCAAAAGTATCATCACTGCCGCCGCCAATCTCAGATGGCGTGAAAAGTCAGAAACAGATGGCCTGCTCGAGGCCTGCAGCAAAGAAGCAGGATTTGTTAAAATTTATAAGGTACGCGATGAGCTCGAAGAAGCACGCCTGATCAGCCGAAAGATTGCCTCGCTGCTTATTTACGGCGAGAAGCGCCTTTACCAGCCTTCTGAAATCGCGATACTGGTGCGCAACAACTACCAGATCGATCTTGTGGCCGAATGCCTGCAGGCTCTGCACATACCGTTCGCCATCGCCGGCGACATGAAATTTTTCAGATCGGAAGAAGTCATCGCTCTCGCCTCGCTGCTGAAAGTAGCTTCATCAACCGGTTCAGAACAATGTGAAGCGCTGCAGCGTGCTTTTGCCTCGCCGGTATTCGATATCAGGCCACTATGGGTTCAGGCCGTGTTTGCGCTGCTGAAACCAACCTTTACGATAAAGGATTTTTTTGAAAAGCTCACCGGCGGCCAGTTCGAAGAAATGCCGGAAGCAGACGAAGAAACACTGGTCAAAGCTGTTTCATTTGCTGAGACTGTGCGAATTTTCGAGAACTGCGGCGAAGAACCTCTGAATGTTGTTTTTGCCCGCCTTTTGCTGGTCGTCAGCAACCTGCTCAAAGACCCGGCATCAGAGCCAGCACGCAATGTACTGCATTTTCGCGGCATGATTTCTGATTACTGTGAGATGTTTCAGGCTCAGCATGGCCGTCAGCCGGGAGTCACAGACCTGATGCCTGAATTCGACGAGTGGCTGACCTACTATGCCTCGACCCTTGAAGAGAGCAGCGAGACAAAAGGCGAAGGCGTCAGAATCATGACGGTTCACCAGTCAAAGGGACTCGAGTTTCCAATAGTTTTTGTCTGCGGGCTCTGCGAGGGGCAGTTTCCGGTCAATCTGCGCGAAAATCTTCTGGTCAGCACATCTGCTCTTGAAGCACTGCGACAAACCTTCAACCAGGGCAACCGGCCGGTCAGTTTTTTCAACCCTTATCCGATCAGTCACGAAGACCATCTCGAAGAAGAGCGCCGCCTGTTTTTCGTTGCGCTGACGCGTGCCAAAGAAGGCGCAATACTGACCTGGCCACAACGTCTCGGCAGCGACCAGGCACTTCCCGCCCCCTTTCTGAAAGAGACCGAAGTGACAACCGAAACGGTAGTCGCCGAAGAGAGGCCGCTGACGCCGGCAGAATTCAGAACCCGCCTCAGCCGCCTTGACCAGCAGGCTCTCGCGGCTCTTGAGCCGGTGCTGGCTGAGCTCGAACCGCTTATTCCTCCTGAGGTTTCGCTGCACGGCATCAGGCCGCGCGACTTTTCGGCGGCCAGAATCGACGGTATCAGCCTGCCAGAAACATTCGTTTTTTCGGCAAGTTCGCTGACCAACTATATCGACTGCCCGCGCCGTTTCTTCTTTTTGAACGTTCTCAAAATCAAAGATCCCCTGCAGGCGAAACAACCATTTTATGTCATCGGCAACGCCTTTCATGCCTGCCTCGAAAAGCTGCACGCACCTAGCAGCATCTGGGAAAAAGGCAAACTTCCCGACGACGAAGATCTAAGCCGCCTGTATCAGGAAAACGCAAAGCCGCTGCTCGACAGCCTTGATTTTTTTCAGCGTCATCTCGAGGCATCAGAAATGCAGGGCGCGCTGCCGGTTTACCGCAATGCCATATTTCAGCACGAACAGTTACCGCCGCGCAACACGATCGGGGTTGAGCACGCGTTCAGGTTCAAATTGCATGGCTTCACCTTCATCGGGCGCCTTGACCGC
>CAZMWO010000242.1:0-5602 GCA_964569565.1 uncultured bacterium
GACCTGCGCTCTGGCGTTTCATTCATGTTTCCAACCAGCTTGGCAGAAGGTCTTTCCGATGCTTCATCTGATGAACTTGCCCAGGTAAAAGTTCTTGCCGACGGATTCGCTATTTTCTGGGAGAACATTGACGTTGTTCTTAGTGTTCCAGATCTTTTAATGGGTGCTTTTGGCTCTAAAACATGGATGGCAAAGCTTTACAGTGAAATTGGGCGCAAAGGTGGCAGTAAAACATCTGCCGCCAGGGCGAAGGCTTCTAAGACCAACGGTTTGCCAGGCGGCCGGCCACGAAAAGTATCTGCGGCGTAAAACAATTAAAGCAAGATAAACCAGGGCGTTTTAGGATACAATCCAGTGACAGACATTTTTGCCCGGAAGAGGAAGTTATGGAGAACCAGAAAAAGAAATCTGCAATACAGTTTCACGTTGCCATTCTGACGAGTCTGCTCATCAATCTGATATGCCTGACAGTCATTATTTCGGCGGTGGTTCTCGTTGTCTCTATCGCGGCGAGCACAATTGTGGCACGTGATCTTGAGAAAAGCTACTTCGAAAAGACTGGTGAAGTCATCGAAGAGAGGCTCGATTCTTTCTTTCATCCGGTCGCCAACACGCTCAGACAAACCCAGAAATGGGCAAAATCAGGACTAATGGTGCCAGAAGAAATCGATCGTTTTCGTGCACTGATGCTGCCGATTCTTCAGGGTTACCCGCAGATCACTTCGCTTTGCACCGGCAATGAAAAGGGGTTTTCCAATCGAATTGGAGCTGAAAACGACGGCTTTCTCTCAAGGATTGTCGGCCATTCTGCCGAATCAGGATCCGCAAAGTTCGCGTTTTTGAGTGCTTCTGGCGAAATACTCAGAGAATGGGAAGACGCAGACGATTTCGACGCCCGAACGCGTGACTGGTATCTTGGCGCAAAAAACTATGCCGACAAGGCGGCCACAGTTGCATCATGCCCGATTTTCTGGAACGACCCTTTTATACTGCATACCAGCAAACAGCCAGGAATCGCGGCTTCCCTGCCGCTGGAAAGCGCGAATGGCTCGATGTTCATTCTGACCTTCAACCTCATGCTCGAAAAGCTCTCTGATTTTACTTCCAGCCTGCAGCCCAGTCCTCAGGGCAAAACATTCATTCTTACCCACAATGGTGACTTAATCGGCGTTCCCGGCATCGCCGGCATCCAGACCGCCGAGGAAAGGCACGAGTTTTTCAAGGTCATTGGCGCCAGGCTTCCCAAGGTCGAAGATCTCAAGAGCCCTGTTCTCACAGCTGCATTCTCTTCCTGGAACAAGCAGGCTTCGACCGTGCGTTCTTCAGGCAATGACGGCAACTGGCGAATTGATTTTCGCCCGTACAACCTCGGCGAAAATGCCCGACTCTGGGTAGGCATGGCGGTTCCTGAAGAAGATTTTTTGGGCGAGGTCTACAGACAGCGAGCCAGAATTCTGGCCATGGGAGTTTTTGCCATCATTCTGGCGATAATCATGGGATTTTTTCTCGCCCGCATGTACAGCAGGCCGCTGGTCTATCTAGCCGAAAGCAGCGAAGCCATTACGCAACTGGACTTGACTCAGAAAGACCCTGTAGAATCGCACATTCTCGAAGTTTTTCGCCTGAGCGAAACCCAGCAACGCATGATTGCCGCCCTCGATTCATTTTCCCGCTACATTCCGACCGATGTGGTGCGGGAACTGCTCAAGCGCGGAGAAGCCGCCAGGCTTGGCGGTCGGGCCACCGAGATTACCGTCTCTTTCTGCGACATTCGAGGGTTCACCTCGATATCCGAAACCATGGATCCTCAGACGCTATCAAGCCATCTTTCGGTTTATTTTGAGAATCTCATGCAGATTCTGATGGATAATCACGGAACGATCGACAAAATGATCGGCGATGCCATCATGACTCTTTGGGGTGCTCCGAAAGAAGATTCTGAACAGTGCCTGAATGCTGTTTATGCCTGCCTTCGCTGCCAGAAGTTTCTGACGGCATTCAACTCAGAAGTCGAAAAGAAAGGGCTTCCGAGACTGGATACCGGTTTCGGCATCTCGACCGGAGTCGCCATGGTTGGGAACATCGGAGCGCCTTATCGAATGAACTACACGGCAATCGGCGATATAGTCAACCTTTCCAGTCGCCTGGAAGGCCTGAATAAATTGTATGGCACCGGAATTCTCGCCACCGAAGCGGTAAAAAACAGAACCGGCGGTCGTTTTGAATGGCGATTGATCGATCTGGTAGCGGTCAAGGGCAAGACGATTCCTGAAAAGATTTTTGAACCTCTCGGCGAAAGAGACAAGGTTTCAGCCGACGACCTGGATTTCGCCAGAAGCTATGAGACCGCTTTCGCCGCCTTTCTTAACCGGAATTTCGGAGAAGTTCCGGCGCTTCTTCAGGCCGCTTTGCAACTGCGACCTGAAGATCACTCGGTTAAAAATCTGCTGGCAAAAGCGAAACACTACGAAGAAAACCCACCCCCGCCAGACTGGCAGGGCATTCGCAACCTGCGCGAAAAGTAAAA
Organism: uncultured bacterium; assembly: GCA_964569565.1. Taxonomy (GTDB): domain Bacteria; phylum Muiribacteriota; class Ozemobacteria; order Ozemobacterales; family Ozemobacteraceae; genus Rifleibacterium. Next base: position 2,528 of record CAZMWO010000242.1, read on the forward strand.
GGAAGCCAGTCGCGCGTTGTTGAAATACTGCTGAAAAAAAAATTTACAGGGCTTGTACCTTTGGCGGGGTTGTGCTAATCTTGGCACATCCAGAAAATACCCCACCCCCCGGAGCCAAATGGTGCCACTAAACGAGCTGATAGAGCGCTATCTCGAGTCACTCGCCAAAGAGCGCAATATGTCGCCCAACACTGTGCGCGGCTATCGCAGCGACCTCGAATTTTTCCGGCTGTGGCTCGAACAGCAGGGTTTGCACCAGGCCGAAGAACTCGAAAATCTCAGCCACACGCTGCTGCGCTCATTCTGGGCAGACCGGCGCGGTAAGGGGCTTTCGGCGCAGAGCATGCGCCGCGGTCAGTCAGCTTTGCGCGGACTGTTCAAGTTTGCCCGCCGCCAGAAACTGATCGAAAACAATACCGCCGCAACCATGGATTCACCGAAGCGCCAGCTGCCACTGCCGCGCGCCCTGAACCAGGAAGACATCAACCTGCTGCTCAACGCGCCTGACGGCCAGACTCTCAATGGCATGCGAGACCGCGCTATCCTCGAAGTGCTTTATGGCAGCGGACTGCGCGTTTCCGAGGCGGCCGGCCTTACCATCGACGCGCTCGATCTCGAAAACCAGCAGGCCCGCGTAACCGGCAAAGGCAACAAAGAACGCATCGTGCCGCTGACGCCATTGTCGTGCCAGGCTGTTCACGCCTACCTTCAGATGCGCAACGGCCAGATGCCAGACCAGAAAGCGAATCGCAGCCTGTTCCTCAACAAATTCGGCACCGCGCTGAGCATGCGCTCGATCGCGCGCATGATCGACAAATACTCGCGCCAGCTCGCCATGATGCTCAACATCACCCCGCATCAATTCAGGCACAGCTTCGCCACCCACCTTCTCAACAATGGCGCAGACATCAGGGCCGTGCAGGAAATGCTCGGCCACGAAAGCCTGGCGACCACCCAGATTTACACGAGAATCAGCAAAGAGCGCCTGATGCAGACCTATCGGCTCTCGCACCCCAGAGCAGGAGACAAAAATGACATATAGAGGAACCACCATACTGGCAGTTCTTAAAGACAATATCCTGGCCGTTGCCGGCGATGGCCAGGTCACTCTCGGCGAACAGATCATCAAGGCAAAAGCGGTTAAAATCAGACGCCTGAGCTCTTACCCCATCATTGGCGGTTTTGCCGGGCACACCGCCGACGCCTTCACCCTCTTTGAGCGCTTCGAAGCGAAACTCGATTCAGCTTCGGGAAACATGACGCGCGCAGCCGTCGAGCTTGCCCGCGACTGGCGCCTCGACAAAGCCCTGCGTCAACTGCAGGCCATGCTGCTCGTCGGCAATTCTGAAAAAATTCTGGTGCTCTCGGGTCAGGGCGATGTGCTCGAACCCGACGAACCGATCGCAGCGATCGGCTCAGGCGCAGCGACGGCCACAGCGGCCGCGAAGGCCCTTTTCCGCAACACGCAGCTTTCGGCTGTCGAAATTGTCAAAACCGCCATGGCGATAACCGCCGAACAGTGCATTTATACTAACGATCAGATCGTCGTGGAGGTTCTCGAAAAATGAGCGAACATCAGATGAAAATCGAAATGACGCCACAGGAAATCGTCGACGAACTCGACCGCTACGTAATCGGCCAGCACAAGGCCAAACGTGCGGTCGCTATTTCGCTGCGCAACCGCTATCGCCGCCGCCAGCTCAGCCGCGAACTGCGCGAGGATATCAGGCCAAAAAATCTTCTGCTGATTGGCCCGACCGGGGTCGGCAAAACCGAAATCGCCCGCCGGATCGCCAATATTTCAGGTATTCCCTTTGTCAAAGTCGAAGCAACTAAATTTACCGAAGTCGGCTATGTCGGCCGCGACGTTGATTCGATGGTGCGCGATCTCGTCGAAGTAAGCATGAGTCTGTTACGTTCGCAGAAAATAGAAGAGATGGGACCGAAAGCGCGCGAGCGCGCTCACGAGAAACTGCTCGACATAATCTACCCGGAGGGCCGTCGCTATCACCCTCTCAGCGGTTACGAAAAAAGCTCAGACGATCCTGGCAATCTGCCGATAGATATTGAAGAGACTGATTCTGTATCGGCAAAACGCCAGCAGCTGTCGGAAGAATTACGAAAAGGCGAACTCGACGAAAAGGAGGTAGAAATCGACGTGAACGAACAGGCAACGCCCGTGGTCGAAGTTTTCTCCTCCCAGACCGGCTTTGAAGAAATGGGCATCAACATGCAGGGCCTGCAGAGCATGCTTGGCAATATGCTGCCCAGTCGCCAGCGCCGCCGTCGCGTCAAGGTCAGCGAAGCCCGTGAAATCATGTTTCAGGAAGAAATGCACCACCTCATCGATCAGGATGAACTTCAGAAAGAAGCACTCAGCCTGGCCCAGGAAAGCGGCGTTATCTTTCTCGACGAGATCGACAAGATCGCTTCTTCATTCACGAGCAAGAGCGGCCCCGACGTTTCGCGCGAAGGCGTGCAGCGCGACCTGCTGCCGCTGGTCGAAGGCACCAGTGTGATGACCAAGTATGGCATAGTCAAAACCGACCACATACTGTTCTTCGCCGCCGGCGCCTTCAATGTCAGCAAGCCTTCCGATCTGATTCCCGAGCTGCAGGGCCGCTTTCCGGTAAGGGTCGAATTCGACGCACTCAAGGTTGAAGATTTCAAACGCATTCTCGTCGAACCGCAAAACGCGCTGACCAGGCAATATCGGGCGCTGCTCGAAGTCGATGGCCTCGCTGTCGAATTCACGACAGAAGCTATCGAAGCCATCGCACGTTTTGCTTTTCAGGCCAACGCCGATTACGAAAACATCGGCGCCCGCCGCCTGCATACCATCATGGAACAGCTGATGGATGAAGCGGCTTTCGATGCCCCGCAAAAGCTCAGCGGCAGGTATGTGATCGACGAAACTCGCGTTGAAAAGGCAATTGCGCCACTGCTCAAAAACCACGACCTGGCAAGATTCATTCTCTAATCTGATTATCAGGGAGACTCGAAATGTTCGAAAGATTGACCGGAACCGCAACCTTCAATCTTCTCGCCAAAGGGCTTGAAGTATCGTCGGTTCGG
>CAZMWO010000243.1:0-5601 GCA_964569565.1 uncultured bacterium
GCTGATGATCTTTGCCGGGATTGCGGTGATGACCCTTGGCGGCCTGTTCCTGCAAGGCTTCGATGGTATCTGGATTGTAGGCGTTCAGCAGGTCTTTGACCACCTGCACGATGGTCTTTCCACCGGATTTTTCGACGAAGCCGGCGCGTTCCTTTTCGTTGAGCTGTTTATCGAGACGAGTCAGCCGACAGGCCAGCGAAGTAAACAGCTCTTCGCTTCTGGCGCCAACCGTTACAGCTGCCAACAGATCTTTGAGCGGCACGCCCGGTTTCTTTTCAAGCGGGCGGCTGTCGGTTTTGAGGCTCTTGGAAACCCCAATCGCATCGACGATAACAAAATGATCCTTGGTGATTCTGGCTGTCGGTGAGACCTTTTTCAGATCGTCGTAATCGATGATTCTGGTACCACGGCCTTTCATCTGCTCGAAGTAGTTGCGGCTCTTGACATCGCGCATGAACAACAGGCACTCAAGCGGCTTGACATCGGTTCCGGTTGCGATCATATCGACAGTCACAGCAACGCGCGGGTAATAATCGTTACGAAACGAGGTTAATACTGACTTGGGATCATCTTCGGCACGATAAGTGATCTTTTTGCAGAAACGGTTTTCTTCGGCGAATTCCTCACGGATAATTTTGATGATGTCATCGGCGTGGCTGTCGGTCTTGGCAAAAACCAGAGTTTTGGGCACTTCAAAATTGCCATCGGCATCGAAGCGATCGGGAAACATTTCCGGCAGATGTTTTTTGAAAGTGCTGATAACCAGCCTGATCTGGTTGAGATTAACTATATCCTTGTCGAGCTGCCTGGCTGAATAGGCTTCGTCTTCATCCTGCATGGCCAGGCGCTTCTTGCGCGACACCCGGTCACGCAGCTCGATGTAGTTTCCCTGCCAGAGGGTCGAACCCTGCTTCGTCACCTTCGTCTCGATAATGAAAACGTCGTAACCGACGTTCACGCCATCAGCTACCGCCATCTCGTGTGAGTATTCCGAGACCAGGTTCTGCTGGAAGTAGGCATGAGTGCGCTTGTCGGGCGTGGCGGTCAGACCGATCTGAAAGGCATCGAAGTAGTCTAGAACCTGCATCCAGAGGTTGTAGATACTGCGATGACATTCATCGACAACGATAAAGTCGAAGAATTCGAGCGGCAGTTTTGCGCTGTATTCGACGGGTGGCACTTCTTTTGGCTGCCAGCGTTCGTTGGGGTTTTCCTCTTCGGCGCTTTCATCGAGATCCTGACCTTTGAGAACGGCGTAGAGGCGCTGAATCGTGCTGATATAGACATGATTGTCGCCCGGAATATACTTCGACTTCAGGCGATGTACGCCATAAATCGAGGTGAAGTTGCGGTTGTCATCGTTCGGCTGATAGGCCATGAATTCCTGTTCAGCCTGTTCGCCAAGGTTTCGAGTATCAACAAGAAACAGAATACGCCTGGCGTTGGTGAACTTGAGCAGCCGATAAACAAAGGTAATAGCAGTAAAAGTCTTGCCGGAGCCGGTTGCCATCTGAACCAGAGCGCGCGGCCGGTTTTCTTTAAATGATTTTTCGAGACTGGTAATGGCTTTGATCTGGCATTCGCGCAGACCATCCGTCGGAAGATCGACCAGATCATGCAGAGAAGCCCGCAGCGATTTCGGCTTTTTCAGCCATTCACGTATGGTTTCGGGACGATGAAAAGAGAATACTTCTCTGGCCCGCGGCTTGGGATCATGAAAGTCGGTGAACCTTGTCAGAGTGCCGGTGCTGATATAAACGAACGGAAGTTTTTCGTTGTTGAGATACTTAAGTTTCGCTTCGGCATAATATTCTGCCTGGTCTTCATGTACCGACAGGCTCTCGCCCTCTTCCTCGCGTTTGGCTTCGATAACCCCGACCGGTTTGCCATCGACGAACAGGACATAATCGGCAGGCCCGACATCGGTCTGATATTCTCTGACAGCGACCCCAGGCCCGGCATGCAGATTGATCTCAGCTTTATTCTGTATCAACCACCCACAGGCAACCAGCTGTCTGTCGATATTATCACGTGCTAACTGTTCCGGATTCTGGTTCTTCTGCATATCTTCCCGCGTCTCTCATTTTAGCCCACCCAGCAGGGCATGGATGTAATGTGGTTAGATTATAGCAGATTTTTCGTAGAAGCCGAAATTCAATTGAACTTATCACAGACCCATATGCAAATCTTGAATTTATGAGCATCACCAGCACCCAGCCGAACAAAAAACCGCTACGATTCTCAATTTATAAGCTGGTCGTCGCGGTTTGAACCAGAAATCAGAAGGTTTATTTTTATTGCATAATCACAGATTGCTGCTCGATATGATTATTTTATGGGCTCTCCATTTTCAAAATCAAAATTCATAACAATGCCGGTAGACTGATCTCGAACGAATTCAGTTTCAATGTAATCATACCTGCTTTTATAGGCAACACAGACGTCAATCTGCCCGGTGGGATAAATCCTGAGAAAGTTACCAACCGGCTCGCCATTGCGAAATTTCACCCAGCTCCCCGAATTTACATACCAACTCTCGAACCTTCCCGCAACGTGGGTATGGCCACATACAGCAATATCGAACTCACCCTTTTCTCTCTCCTTTTCCATATGCTGAAAGTGTTCGCTTACCAAACTTTTGCTTTGAGCTGGTGTCAGGCCGTTCTGATGCTTATTTCCCCAAAACTCGTCCCACCTTTCTTCGACACCTGACCAAAGGGTAGAGAAGCTGTTTTTTATACTCACGCCAAGCTTCAACATAACCTCCTCCGTTGTCATTTCTGATCCAGCGCCGGCACCAGCACCGAGATGATCTTCTGCGATACCAGCTAATATTGCCATCATTCTTCCCCAGGCAGGTGAATTACCAAGATTATATGGATCGATTTCGTGGCCATGGAAAAATTTGAATCTTTTTTCCCCTATTTCTGTTATAAAAGCAGTAGTCATAAGTGAAAAGAATGGATGTTTGAAGACATTGCCTTTACTTTCGATCAGTGGTTCAAGATCGATATCATGGTTGCCCACGACAAAAACAGCTTTCATTTCAGCAAGTTTATCAAGCAGAGACAAGTTTACTCTGATCACTTCACCAATGTTTGCCTGCCAGAATTCAAAGAGATCGCCAAGTATAACAAGCTGGCCGTTTCGTTTTTTGACCATGTCCAGAAAGCTTTCAAACACGTCCGATCGCTTGATTTCATTACCAGCTGAACTTTTTCCTGTGAGAAAGAAGTTATCCCGCTTGCCGTGATCTCCTAGATGAAGGTCGCTTATGACAAAAATATCTCGATTCGGGTTTATCATATTTTCTCCTTAAAATCCGACAGTCCATTCAGCTCTGATTTGAACGTTGTCTTTCAGGGCCTTGTCGATATCGTTGCTTTTCTGCAGATCCTGCCATGCATCGCTCAGGCCTTTTACTTCGATATGAAAGGGCTTCTCCCGCGTCTCAGATCGAAAAATCAGCGGTTCATCAGGATTTACAGGCAAAGGGTTTGCGTGATCATCTGGATCTAGGAGTTTTTTTGCCTTGTCTTCAATTGTCTTTTCGATGGCCCGTTTTGCTTCTGGATTGCAGTAGTCAACAGAGTCTGCTGCGATACTCGCGGCGGTCTGCCCAAGCTTTTTTGCCAGTTCGTTGCGTAACTGTTTCATTAATTTCATTTTTCCCTCCTAGACATGGGGATTTGTGTTGCAACAGTCTGAATGAAGATTGTTGCGACTTTTGTAGGGTTCAGCCGGTACAAGATGACCGACTGAACCACGAAGTTAAATGCTATTTTTGATCTTTGGGCGGGCATGGATCATTTCCATGGCTGTCTTTTCGCTGAATTTTGCCGTCTTTGCCATGAATCACAAGTTCCGACCCTTGGTTTTTGCTTACTTTACGACCGAATGACTCTGCATCTTTCTTTCTATCGAAGTTTTTCGACGCCTTGTCTGAGCCACCCGCCCTGACCTGCCAACCACCTTTGCCATTCGGCTGAACATGATGAGTTTTTTGAGACATAACCGTTCTCCTGTCAAAATCAAAATTGCTGCAATAACAGCTGCTGCCGGAGTTGTGAATTTTTCTGCCGTATGTTATGCTCAAGTCATAGAGAACCTCCCCACCATAGGTGGTTTTCTCCCGGAAGCGTAAATGCCTCCGGGGCCAAACGAGTGGCCGTAAAAGGCCACGCGACAGCAGTTGCCTTGCCCATCGGTCGCCAAACTTCTGGAGTTCGGCAACTGCTATCAAAGATAGACCCGTTGCCATCTGGCACGGGTTTTTTATTTCAGCCTAATATCGATTATACAAAGATTCTCAAGTATATGCAATAGTATGTTTACCAAAATGTAATATTTATCTTGCATAATACGACCAATTGGTTATAATTATATCAAGAGGATTTACAGATTGACTTTGAGATCGTAAATAAAGATCTGAAAGAACTTTATACAACAGGAAAGGCAAGGAAGTTGCGATTACCACCGGGAATCGCTGAGAAGCTTGTCGAGCGGCTTCTTCGCATCAGAGCAGCGGTAACTATAGATGATTTGAGGATTCCACCTTCGATGAACTTTGAAAAGATGCATGGCGGCAAAGATACATTTTCAATACGACTGAACCAGCAATACCGTCTGATTTTCGAGATAGAGTTCGCTGATTCGACAAAGAAAACCGGAAAAGTGCTCATTACCGACATCTGGGACCATGGGAAAAAATACAAAACCCCATGAAACAGGAGACAAAAATGGAAAATCTGAAACCTTTCGTGAATCTCGGGCCGGGTGATGTTATCAAAGACGACATGGAATACTATGGCTGGTCGCAGAAAGACCTTGCTGAAATTCTTGATATCAGTGAGAAACATCTCAACCAGATTCTGAGCAACAGCGCACCAATTTCGGCAAACATGGCGCGTGCACTCAGCTCCGTCTTCAAGCAGAGTCCTGAATTCTGGCTCAATCTCGATGCGGAATACCGACGCAATATCGAGCCTGGCGAGCAATTCGACGAGGTAGCTGCCAGAGCCGAGATATTCAAGCGCATGCCGGTCAGAGACATGCAGAAAAAAGGCTGGCTGCCAAAAGAGAAGAGTCGTCTCTTCACAGCCGTAAAAGTGTTCTGGGATAGACCAGATCTTGATTTCAGCTTCCTGGACAAGCAGCTGGAAGCTGCAAAATATCGCACTTCTGAAAAGCTGTCAGCAAGATTCAATGCCTCTTTTGCTCAAACATGGCTGCGTAAGGTCAAACTGGTCGCTGAAAATGCAAAGAGTGTTCCTAAATACTCTGTAAACAAACTTGAAGTTCTCGCGGGCGAAATTCAGTCTTACAGCATGGCTGAGAATGGAATTGAAAAATTTATTGCTGCTCTGCAGGCAGCCGGCGTGATTTTTATATTACTGCCACATCTTGAAAAGACATTTACCGATGGTGCAGCCTACTGGACCGGCAATAATCCGATCATCGCCCTGACCGGCCGCTACAAAAGAAATGACAACTTCTGGTTCACCATGGCGCACGAAATCGGGCACGTGTTGAAACATGAAAAGATGCTCAAAAAACCAGTGTTTGTCGACAGCATCGAGTTTCATGACCTGGTAGACAGAT
>CAZMWO010000244.1:0-5597 GCA_964569565.1 uncultured bacterium
TTCTAATGTAAATCCACTATCTAAAAATGGTTTTAAATTTATATTTTCACTAACAACTACATTAGCCTTAAATATATTTTTATCTTTAAATACAGCCTTAAGAATATCTTTTAAAGTTATTTTTAATAAATCATAATTATCTTCTCTATAAAACTTTAATTTTAAATTACACTTCTTATTTTCCTTATCTAATTCAGTTATAGTAAATCTACCAACTACTATTTTATCTTTATCTTTAACTATATAATCATCTAAGGTACCCTTGATAAGTTCTATATTTATTTCCCTTTGATTATCCATACTTACTCTCCTAAAAATAATTTACACTATTTTTATTATACAAATAAATTTATATAAAACTCAACTCACTTTAATTTAAAAATAAAAAATGCTTATAGTCATATATGTATGCACTTATTAATATACATATATCATTTAATTATATAGATATTTAAAGGTGTGATTATAATTCTTTTATAAACGTAATAATTCCTTGGCTTGTTTGAGTTCATATTTCATGACGGCAATTCTGATTTCTTGATAGAGGCGCCTCGATGCGATACAATGCTGCATCATGAAAATTATCGAAATGCAGATGACCGATCTGAAGCTGCTGCTCGGAGACATCACGCCGGCACCGGATGATAATCTTGTTCGCAGCATCAGTGAGAGTGGCGTTATGCAGCCTCTGGTGATTTGCCAGAACCTGGTCTGCGACGGGCACCGCCGGCTGGTCGCGCTCAAGCTGCTAGGTCACAACAGTGCACCCTGCATTGAAGCTGTCGGATCACCATCTCTGCTCTTTGCTCAGCTTAACGGCCATCGCGAGCTTGGCGCGACAGAACTGGCGGCCGCTTATTCGGACTGCCGCCCTGAAGATCAGGCAGACTTTCTGAGGCTGGCACGCTGCGCCGATTCACCGCAACTGCGACTGGCACTCAAATACATTGCTGAAAATGCAATAAGCCGGGACAACCTGCCTGAGCAGCATTTGCCACTCAACATCTGGCGCGAACTGGGGCACCTCGGTGATGACATGCCACGCTTTGCCGGCGATCTGCTGACTATGCCCGGCACGGTGTCAGAAAAGCGCAACATCGCCATGTTTTTGCGTCAGGCACAGCGCAAGGGCGTTTTGCCAGAAAAGCTGCCTGGCAGCAATGCCGCTGAAACGCTCGAAAGGCTACAGCAACTGGCGCAGCCACGGCGAACCGAAGCACTTGCAAAGTTTGCGCGTGCGCTCGAGCAGAATCCGCTGCCACCGGGCGTAAGCATAAAAATAGACGAAACCTTCTCCAAACCAGGCATGCAGCTGACCTGCAATCTGACCCGCCGGCACAACGGCCGCCTGACAGAAGCGCAGGCCGCTGTCGATGCAATTTTCTCTGCCGTCGAAGAGCTGTAAAAATGACTCTTAGCTTCAAGAACCTCTATGTTGATGAGCGGGTCAAGGATCTGCCGCTGGCGAGGAAGATCGAGAGCATGATTGAATTTGAGCAGCGGCATGAAGTCAGCGGCGAGCAGCATCCTGGTGACGGTCTGCTGCTCACTCTCAATCGCGGGGCTTTTGTTAAGCCATGCCCCGGTCAGAAAGGCAGCGTCTGCTGCGGTTACTGGGTGGTGGAGTGGGGGATGGGCTGCCCGTTCGAGTGTGAATACTGCATCATTCAGAACTACACCGGCGCCGGCGACATAACTCTTTTTCTGAACTGGGAAGACTGCCGGCGCGAAATCATCGAGCTGCGCGAACGCATCAGCGGGCCGATCAGGCTGGGAACAGGTCAGTTCGGCGACCCGCTTGCGCTCGAAAGCATCTTTCCGCTCAATGCTGCGATAATCGACTGGACCGCCGGAATGCAAGACTTTACACTTGAAGTCAAAAGCAAGAGCGCCGATATTACTGCCGTGATGCAGGCAAAAGATGTCCGCCATGTCACGCTCGCTTTCTCGCTCAATCCGCAGGAATACGTCGACCGCCTCGAACATGGCGCGGCGTCTCTGCGTGAACGCCTCAACGCCGCCGCCACGGCCTCCCGCGAAAAAGGCTGTGCGCTGGCCTTTCATTTTGACCCGCTGCTGCCATTGCAAAACTGGCAGGAACGCTATGCAGAAGTATTCGAGCTTATGCACGAATATCTGCACGGCCTTAAAATCAACTGGATTTCACTGGGCACTTTTCGCTTCCCGAAGGGGTTTCAGGAAAACGTCGAGAAATATCACCCCGACACCGGCATTCTCGCCGAAGAATTTTACCCTTCGGCTGACGGCAAAATCAGGTATTTCAGGCCTTTCCGCGAGCAGATATACAATTTCGCGCGGGCGGGCCTGCAGAAGTATTTCGCCGACGTGACGATCTACATGTGCATGGAAACCCCTGAAGTCTGGGAGCGCCTTAAAAACACGACTTTCGGCAGCGCCGATCTCAAAAAAATGCTCGACCGGAGCCTGCAGAAATGACCGCACCCGATCTACCGGTGCTGATTCTGGCTCCTTTCAAGGCCGAAGCCCGCCTGCTGGCCGGCATTCTGCCAGATTGCCGGCAGTCAGGCGCAGCGAGCTGGAGTTTTAAAGGCGGCAGGCTGGCAACTGCCAATGCTGTCGGCGGCGCGGCGCTTCTTGCTCTGCTCGATCGAGAACTGGCGCAGGCCAGCTATCGAAGCATCATTCTGTTTGGCGCAGCCGGCGCGCTGGCGCCCGAGCTTCAGATCGGTCAGCTGTTCAGCTGCGATACGTTTTTTTACGCCAATAGCCAGCTTGAGCTGCCGGCGCCGCCAGATCTGCCAGACCTGCCGCCGGCAGCAGTTGTAACCGTTGATCAGCCTGCAATCACCAGAGACGATCGAGCACAGTTGGCCGCAAAACACAACGCCAGCCTGGTTGATATGGAAAGCTTCTTTTTCGCCGAAGCAATGCAGGGCAGGGGGCTAAACGGCGCCGTCATCCGCTTCGTCAGCGACACGGCAGAGCAGCCATTCGCTTTGCCCTTTCCCCGGGCCATAAGCAGGAACATCAGCGAACTTCGCCACCAGATTATCAGGGCATTGCAGCAACGATAGCCAGCTCGTCGCAAAAAAACAGGCACCTGCATGAATCATAGCAGGCACCTGTCTTAAGTTATCCAGTCGGGCAGGAAAATCAGACGAAAACTTATTCTTCTTCGCCTTCTTCTTCGCCTTCTTCTTCGCCTTCTTCTTCATCTCCAGCATTGTCGTCGGTTGCTTCGTCACCAGCAGCTTCTACGACGGCAGGGCGAATGCCTTTGATAACTTCGGAAATTCCGGCGGCATGAGTTTCTTCGGCAGCTTTGGCGGCAAAGTAATAAACGCAGAGAGCGTTATCTGCCGGGGTGTTGATGATCGAGAGCATAATTTCGAGGCCTTTGGAGGGGCAGGTGCCAGTAAAGGTCAGGGCATCCATGCCGTTGATTTTCTCTTCTACCGGTTCGCCGAATGTGGTTTCGCCGACAGCAGCGTTGATTTCCTTGTGAGCCTGCTCGATGCCGGCCGTCAGGTCATCTGCTTCAAGCAGTTCAAAAACGAACTGAACTGCATCGTCAGGCGAACTCATGGCAAGAGCTTCTTCAGAAATGGTGTGTTTCCAGCCATCCGGGCATACCAGGTCGATTTTGCCTTCTTCATAAGTGAATTCGTCAGCTGAAAAAGCCGGTACAAAAGAACAGAAAACAAAACAGGCAAGCAGGAACAGGGCCGAGAATTTTTTCATACATTTTCCCTTTCGATTTTGATGATCTGAACCATCTCTAATCCCTAACTTAATCGCGAATCTATCAGCAACTACAGGAAAATGTCAATTTTTCTGTAATCGGTATTACACCGCCTTCCGGTTCACATTTTTTTTGCGTCCAGATATTGTTTGTAGTAATGTGAGATCAGTAGGATTTCGTTATATAACCTTGAAACCTGCTTATCAGTAGTCGCGAGTATCCGTTGAGCGATTTCCCCAATCTGTCAATCGAATACTGGAAGGGCGTTCTGAGCGGCGACAGCGATGATACTGAACATGAAGTAGCGCTGGTCAGATTATATGGCGACAGGCGTGAAATACTGGCAGCCGGCACCCGTGAAATCCACCCCTGGCTGCAAAAACTGGACGATGAGGGCCGTGCAGCCGCAAAGAAAGCCGCTTATCGCATTGCCGGATTTTTGCAGCGCCCGGTTATCGACCGCACAAAAGAGTGGTCGGTGCCGGCGCTTTGTCAGAATATGCCGCGTCAGCCCTTTCCTGATCCGGCAAGGCTGTCAAACACTTTCAGTGATTGCTGCAGCTGGAGCGATGGACAGCTCAGTCTTAAAGATGCCAGCGGCCTGGAGTTGATGAAGATAACAGGCAATCCTATCCGTATGACGCGCTGTTCTCTTTATCGCGCAGGTTCACAGACAGAAAAAATATCAGACATACCAGTCATCACTCGAGAAAATCTGACCGACATTTTTGTGACCACCTGCGATTCGTTTTCTCAGCGATCGCTGATTCGTCGCAGTGAAACCCGTGAATTCGCCGTTTCAGGGTTCTGGACTGAAGAAGACGCTTTCTGGCTCAGGTCAGCAGTTATCAGCATGCTCTGCCAGTGATTTTTCCTTTAACACAAGACAAGACCTCGGTCACAATTGAATATGGTGTTATCTGTCATAGGCAAAGAGATTACTTCGTCGTTGCGCTGCTCGCAGTGACAGGTTTAAAACAGGCGTCAATTCTACGACAGGTTTGACGTATTTTACTGCAAGTCTTATAATCATTTTGATGTATTTTCCCATGGAGAGACAACATGAATAAGAGATATTCAGCACGGATCTGCGCCTGTTTAATTCTTCTGGCAATGCTTGTTCTGCCATATGGCATGAATGCGCAATCGATATTTGAGGTCGATAATACCCCGGCGACGACTTCGGGAAGCGCCAGAACGGGTGTCGCTGCTTCAACTGCCGCAGTCGGCCAGACTGGCTGGGTGCGGGGTGACATGGGTGTTGTCGATAAAGGCCAGTTGCGCATCACCCAGGGAACAGTTAACGTCAGATCAGGCCCTGGACTCAGCTATGAAGTTCTCGACCAGGTGCGCCGTGGCGACCGTTTCCCGGTAATCAAAACTCAGTCGGGCTGGCACAATATCAGCCTGGCAGTAGCCGATGTCGATGAAAGCAAGCAGCCGTCAGCCTGGCTGCGCAACGACATGTGTGCGCAGGTCGGCAAGGTAATTATGGTGATTCTCGACAAAGTTAACCTCAGATCCGGCCCTTCTACCAGCCATTCGATAGTTTCGACGAGCACGATCGGAAAAACCTTTCCGGTGCTTGGCGAAAAAGACGGCTGGACGCAAATCGCACTGATCAGCGGAGAAAAGATGGTCGAGCGCTCAGAACCAGAGCTGGTCGAACAGGCACAGCAGGATTTCATGATCGCTTACAATGCCTACACAAAACTGGTGCCGACTAAAGGCCTCAACCATGCCGACACTCAGGCCGCTCTGCGCGAATTCAGAGCAAAATACGGCATCTACAGCCTGCTTGCCAAGGGCTCTGACGAAGTAAAAAAAGTGCGAAGCAATCCCGCTGTTATCGACAAAATCGTAATCAACAAAG
>CAZMWO010000245.1:0-5583 GCA_964569565.1 uncultured bacterium
AACTCGCTAACCTTTTCAACGAGCTCGCGCAGAGTCAACTCATAATTCTTTGGCGTTCTCGGAATATCAACCATGGCATGCATTTCGAACTTGATAGTGGCGATACGAAAATCCATTTCATCGAGAACTTCGTTGAACTGCTCGCTGATTTTGCGGTCGGGATCAAAATCCTTGTCGCTGTCGGCTTCGTCTTCGATAAATCTCAGGTAATCAAGCAGAAGTTCTTCCATGTTTCCTCCAGAAAATCAGTTTTCAGAGATCGTAAGGGGTAAGGCTTTCGTAGCCGTCTTCAGTGACGACTACTGTCTGTTCGAATTGTGCGGAAAGAGAGCCGTCGCGGGTTACTGCTGTCCATTGGTCTTCGAGCACGCGCAGAAAGCGCTTGCCGAGATTGACCATCGGCTCAACTGTGAATACCATGCCGGGAACAAGAGTAATACCAGAATGTTGTTTGCCAAAATGCGGTATATCAGGCGGTTCGTGAAAAACCTTGCCGATGCCGTGGCCGATGAATTCACGTACCACTGATGCTCCCTGCCCTTCAGCGTATTGCTGAATCTCATGGCCGATGTCGCCTATGGTGTTGTCGGGCCGGACGGCAGTCAGGCCACGCTTGAGCGACTCGCGGGCAATATCTACTATCTTGTGCGCCTCTGTTCCACATTCGCCGACGAAAAAAGTCATATTGGCGTCGGCATAATATTCATCGAGAATCGAAGTGACATCGATATTTACTATGTCGCCCTCGATCAAAACTCGATCTGAGGGGATGCCATGGCAGATGACTTCGTTTATCGATGTACAGATACTTTTGGGAAAACCACGATAATTGAGCGGCGCCGGGCGGGCTCCGTTTTTGATTGTGTAATCATGCACGAGACGATTGATTTCGTTGGTGGTCACTCCCGGCCTGATAAATTCTTTTGCCAGCCATAGAGTATCGACGACCAGCTTTCCGGCCTTTCTGATGCCGGCGATGTCTCTGGCCGTCTTGAGCTTGATACGATAATTTTTCAAATAAAGCTCAGCGACGCTGAGGTCATGTGCAGTCTGTTGCGTGAGCATGCAGCACCTTTTATATTTGAGTCCGCTTCCGCACGGACACAGGTCGTTGCGGCCTGCAATAAGTTCTTCTTTCATCAGTTTCTCCTGCCTCCGGGACAAGACGAACCTGTCTACCGAATGAGTAATAAAGTATACTCCTGACGGCTGAGAGAAACAAGCACAAAATGCTTGCGAATGTTGGCTTTTCCAACTAATATAACCCCTTACTGATTTAAACTTCGAGGAGGTTTGCGATGCGAAAGTGGCGCCCGGAAGATTCTGCTGAACTCTATAACATTGAAGGCTGGGGAATTGGCTATTTTGGTGTCAATAAAGCCGGAAATGTCACTGTCATGCCGCACCGCAACCCGAAACAGGCCGTCGACATCAAGGAAATTCTCGATGAACTATCGCTCAAGGACGTGTCGTTCCCGGTATTGCTGAGATTCCCTGATATTCTCGACGAACGCATCGAAACCATCTCGAACTGCTTTAAAAACGCGTCGGAAGAATACAGCTTCGGCGGCAATTACTACACTGTCTACCCGATCAAGGTGAATCAGCAGCGCCCTGTCGTCGAAGAAATCGTGCAGTATGGCCAGAAATTCAATATCGGCATCGAAGCCGGTTCAAAACCCGAACTGCACGCGGTTCTGGCGCTGATGGACAACCCTGACGCAATCATCGTCTGCAACGGCTACAAAGACGAGGAATTCATTGAACTCGCCCTGCTGGCCCAGAAGATGGGCAAGCGAATATTTATCGTCGCAGAAAAATTCAACGAGCTCAAGCTTATCTGCAAACTGGCCAAGGCCCACAAAGTGCGCCCCAACATCGGTATGCGCATCAAACTGGCAGCCTTCGGCAGCGGCAAATGGGAAGATTCAGGCGGCGACAAAAGCAAATTTGGCCTGACACCGATCGAGCTGATCGAAGCGATTGAATACGTTAAAGAAGAAGAGCTGATCGACTGTATAAAGCTCATTCACTGCCATCTCGGCAGTCAGATCACCAATATCCGCAAAATCAAACGTGGTCTCAAAGAAGCTGCCCAGTTCTATGTTCAGCTGCATAATCTCGGTTGTAATCTCGAATACGTCGATATTGGCGGCGGACTAGGCGTCGATTACGATGGAACCCGCACGACAATTTCGAGCAGCATCAATTATTCGATTCAGGAATATGCCAACGACGCGGTTTCGGCCCTGCAGGATGCCGCCGATAAAAATGGCCTGCCACACCCTCATCTCATCACAGAATCAGGCCGCGCACTGACCGCCCACCACTCGATACTGGTATTCAACGTTCTCGAAACCACTTCGCCGCCTCGCGCCGAACTTACAGAACTCGAGCTCACCAAAAAAGACCACGAACTGGTGCGCGACATGCATACCATTTACGATTCACTTACCGACCTGACCATGATCGAAGCGTGGCACGACGCACAGCAGTTGCGCGAAGAAGCGCTGGACCTTTTCAATCTGGGCATGCTCGATCTAAAATCACGAGCCAGGGCCGAACGACTTTTCTGGGCGATCGCGCATGAAGTCAGAGACCTGGCCAGCCAGCAGAAGCATTCAGCCGAAGAACTGCGCCAGCTTGATAAAATTCTTGCCGAAAAGTATTTCTGCAATTTTTCGCTGTTCCAGTCGTTGCCAGATGCCTGGGCTGTCGATCAGCTTTTCCCGATCATGCCTTTGCACCGCCTCGGCGAGAAACCTACGCATTCAGCTACTATTCAGGATATTACCTGCGACTCAGATGGCAAGATCGACCGCTTCATCGGCAACCGCAATTTTAATCCCTGTCTGCCGCTGCATAATCTCAAAACCTATGAACCCTATTATCTCGGCGTGTTCATGGTTGGCGCCTATCAGGAAATACTCGGCGACCTGCACAACCTGTTCGGCGATACCAATGCTGTGCATATAACTGTCAACGATGACGGCAGCTATCAGATCGACAAGATCATCGATGGCGAAACCGTCGCCGATGTGCTCGACTACGTGCAGTTCAACGCAAAAAAACTGGTGCGCACCATGGAATCATGGGTGGCCTCATCGGTTAAAGAAGGCAAAATTACGATTACCGAAGGCAAAGAGTTTCTCGCCATATACCGCTCAGGCCTCTACGGCTACACCTACCTCGAATAAAACTGCAAAAAAAACGCCGCGCCGGATATGTTGCCGGCGCGGCGTTTTTTTCTTAGCCGAGATCAGTCCGGCTGGTTTTTCTGAACTTTGGCCCAGCCATCTTTGAGCGAAACGGTGCGGTTGAAAATGAGATGATCGCCGGTTGATTCTGAATCCTTGCAGAAGTAGCCCATGCGCAGAAACTGCAGTGACGCGCCAACCGCTACATCAGCCAGAGCCGGCTCAACCACGCTGTCAGTAAGCACTTCGAGCGAATCAGGATTCATTCTGCTGATGAAGTCTTCGCCCTCTTCGACCTTGTCCGGGTTTTCCTGGTTAAAAAGATGATCGTAAAGGCGAATTTCAGCCTTGCGGCCGAGGCTGGCCGAAACCCAGTGCAGAGTGCCCTTGACTCTGCGACCGTCCGGAGAAGCACCGCCGCGGCTGGCCGGATCGTATTCGCAGTGAACTTCGATTACATTTCCCGATGCGTCTTTGACGACATTGCGGCAGGTCACGTAGTAGGAATGCTTGAGACGCACTTCAGTGCCTGGAGACAGCCTGAAATATTTTTTCGGCGGATCTTCCATGAAATCTTCTGACTCGATGTAGAGTTCGCGGGTGAAAGCGACCTTGCGGGTGCCGGCATTCGGATCTTCGGGATTGTTGTCGGCATCGAACACTTCTACCTGGTCGGCCGGGTAATTGGTAATAACCAGCTTCAGCGGCCGCAGAACCGCCATAAAACGCAGTGCGTTGCGGTTGAGGTCATCACGCACACAGTTTTCGAGCAGAGCGAATTCGACCGTGCTGTTGGCCTTGGCAACGCCGATGCGGTCGCAGAAATCGCGCAGGGCAGCAGCGGGGTAACCGCGGCGGCGCATGCCGGAGATAGTTGGCATGCGCGGATCGTTCCATCCGGAAACCTTCTTTTCCTGCACAAGACGCAGCAGTTTGCGCTTGCTCATGACTGTATAAGTAAGGTTGAGGCGGGCGAATTCGTACTGATGCGGTTTCGCCGGCACCGGAAGGGTCTCGATGAACCAGTCATACAGCGGCCGGTGATCCTGAAATTCCAGTGTGCAGATCGAATGAGAGATCTTTTCGATAGCATCTGACTGGCCGTGGGTGTAATCATACATCGGGTAGATGCACCATTTGGCGCCGGTTCTCGGATGCTCGGCATGCAGAATGCGGTAGAGAACCGGGTCGCGCATGTTGATATTGGGCGCGGCCATATCGATTTTTGCCCTGAGAACACGTTCACCGTTCTTGAATTCGCCGTTTTTCATGCGCGTGAACAGATCGAGATTCTCTTCAACGCTGCGATTGCGGCAGGGCGAATTTTTTCCAGGTTCGGTCAGCGTGCCGCGGTTGATTCTGATCTCATCGGCAGTCTGATCGTCGACGTAGGCTTTGCCTTCTTTAATCAGCAGAACAGCCCAGTCAAAAAGCTGCTCAAAGTAATCTGATGCATAGTATTCGTGTTTGCCCCAGTCGAAGCCCAACCATCTGACGTCTTCCTTGATCGCGTCGATGTATTCCTGTTCTTCCTTGGTCGGATTGGTGTCATCGAAGCGCAGGTGACAGCGCCCCTTGTAATCACGGGCGAGACCGAAATTCAGGCAGATTGATTTGGCGTGACCGACGTGCAGATAGCCGTTCGGTTCGGGCGGAAAGCGGGTTACGATTTCGTTGTGCTTGCCTGATGCGAGGTCGGCATCGATGATATCACGAATAAAATTCGAACTTTTTGGTGTTTCTTCGACACTCATTGGTGTTCCTCATGCTTGGATTTGCCAGAAAAATGCATGCGCGATTCTAACACAATCTTGCGTCACTTTCCAGCCGCCATTTTGCAGCGAACTCGCAAAAATCTTCTACAGTTGCCACTTGCATTTGCACCGATTTTTTTCTACAATTCAGACATACCAGCAGGAGAAATGACAATGTCAGGACAAGGCTCATCAGGAAATGTTATTGCAGCTCTCGCCAGCTTTTTCATACCCGGTCTCGGCCAGCTGATACAGGGTCGACCGTTTGCTGCCCTTTTCTTTTTTGTGCTGAGCGGAATCATGTGGGTATTTTTACTCGGCTGGCTCATTCACCTGTTCTCTGTGCTTGACGCTGCCTGGTATAAACCCTGATCTGGCGTGCACGCAACCAGACACACGAATCACACCCGCTTTCAATAAAACCGATCTTTTGAGAAAAATAGCGTGAGCAGCTTGAACATTTCAGTAGAACAGCAGAATTCAGAAACCCGGCGGGTCACTGTGGCCGGCCTTATTATCAACCTGCTTTTGACTGTCATTAAAAGTGTAAAAGTTGCCATTTTGTGTTATTAATCAGATAAGACAAGCAAGGAGAACCGCGGCATGAAAGACGACGGCTCAAAGTTGCAATC
>CAZMWO010000246.1:0-5563 GCA_964569565.1 uncultured bacterium
CCTGGCTCGAAGTTTCCGCGCCTGAGAAACCCGCCTGCGCCCTTGTATGATTTTTATACCAGGTGCTTATCCTTCGCCAGCTAACTCCACAATTCAAATGTGACAAAGGACTAGTTGTGGATGGTAACATAAATTCTCAGCGATCGCGGAAGGGTAAATTCCCTGTGATCAAGGAGCTGTAGCTGACAGAGAAAAAAATCGGTTGGTGTCGTGAACCCATAAACATTAGCCATGGTAACTATGGCCATATTATTGGGTTTTACATTGATGATGATACTCGACATCGGATCAGGCTGAAAATCGATTACAATGCCCGGAATTATTCCCTCAGCAGCTTCAGAAATTCGAGAATCGATGTTTCTTTGGGAAACTTTTTCTGCAGTCGCTCAAGTTCTTCCACGGCTGCCTCTCTTGTGATACGTTTGATTGATTCCTCGGTCCATCCCGGGCCAAAGCCGGCCTCTGAATCGTGGTCATAGGAATACCCATAAACTGTGTCGCATATGGGACATTTTTTCAGGCTGTCGAGCACATTTCCCCCCAATACACTGGATCCGCCGAAAAAATCGAGAAGCTCAACTGCCTCCGAAAGCTTTTCTCCGTTCGCTATATCAGCAAACTGCTGTGCTGGAATTTTTTGGCAAATGGGGCAGGAGGCGAAATCAAACCTTGTAACTCTCGACCTCTCACGACTTATCCACTCAGACTTCTCCCGGGCTTTCTGCTGTTCCTCATGTTCGGCCTGAAGACGTTTCTCTCTCTCATCAGGTAAAACCGCTTCCAGTAAATCTCTGAGTTTAAGCGAGGTCTCGTCTGATTTTTCTTCAAGTGATTCGAGTGCCTTTTTGCATGACTCCAGATGCTTGTTTGCACCAAGCTTCAACATCGTTTCGGCAATGTTGGCGCGACCGTGTCGGACTGCATATTGTAAAGCATAACCAGTGTGCAAATTGCCTCTTTCGACCAGAAATTTTGCGATTTCCGGATTGCCATCCTTGATGGCTTGGTAGGCTGCATCAGCTTTCCAATGGTCTTTGGCTTGAATGTTGGCGCCATGCTCTACCAGAAGCTGAACCAATTTAAGGTTGTCCCCGCGCCCGGCGGCTCTCATGAGGGGGGTTACTCCGTAACGGCTGGCGATGTTTACCTCTGCTCCCGCTTGTATTAAAAGTTGCGCCGCTTCAAGATTTCCTGTCCAGCAGGCACCGAAAAGTGCGGTTTCACCATCCTCCTGCTTTTTATTAACTTGTGCTCCTTTTTCAAGAAGGAAACGGACAAAATCCAGATGTCCGCGCCAGACTGCGCAGCGGAGAGCTTGCTCCAGCTGACTTTCCCCGGCACTATCGATGCCAGCTCCATGATCCAAAGCTTCTTGAGCTTTTTTAATATCTCCACTTTCAGCAGCTTTGTAAAGGATATCCTGCCAGTCTACTGGCGGTGTTTCTGATTCTGACATGCATGACCACTCTTTCACGATAAAGTCAGGACATTAGAGAAATCTCATTTCCATCTTATCACTAAGGATAACTTTTGGTCTCAATTGTTTCTGCAGCCACAAAAATTCCGGTTACCAGGAGATCAACGGCGGGTTTCGCGTGGTTCGCCGTTGAGTTCTGTTATCAATTCATAATTCATTCCCGTTTCGGCCTCTTCAAAAATTTTCAAGGTGCAGATATTCACACGCGATCTGCAACAATTATCCTTGAAAATTCAAAGACCATGTTTGATATTTCAACAAGAATAGATTAAATGCAGAAATAAAAGTTTTAATTTAAAGAGTTCCATGTCCCGGAATCCTTCTTCTGAAGCTTTACAGGAGGTTAACTTTCTATGCCCGGGGCAAATTCAGGCTCTTGCGAATATTATATTCTGAACTTATAATTCCATAAAATTAACAGAATATGAGAAGGTTGGTCAGCTTTGGATTTTGATACTGAGACACAATATCTACCCCCGCCTGATGGCGATTTTATCGCTTCCTTTTCCCGAATAAGCCGATGTGAGTTTGATCTTGAAAGAAAGATCTTTTCATTTGACCGAAATTTCGGGCCACTCATCGGCCGCCCGCCTGTCAGTACCATGACCCAGGCAGAGATGTATGACCTGATGACCCCCGGAGAACCGGGATTCTTCGAAATGTTTATACAGCGAATGGAACTCTGCCAGACCTCGATTATACACAAAGAGTTGCAGCTTAAAACTTCCGATGGCACCTTTAAATGGTTTGAGATTTCGGCGCGACGAAAGAAATCTGAACATACTGATTTAAGCCCGGTTTTTGAAGGAATTCTGGCCGATATTTCAGGGCGTCGACGGGCGGTGCAGGAGCTGACAGAGAGCGAAAGCTGGTTTAGAGAAGTGCTTGAAGAGTCGCCACATTCCATGTATAGAGTTGATTACCGCAAAAACTGTTTTGATTACGTCAGCAGAGGCTTTGCCGAAGCACTTGAGCATACTCCTGAAGAGATCCTTAACATGTCATACTCCAGCTTCACAGACAACATCGACGCGGATGATCTAAAAAAAATCAGGCAGGATATTGCCCAACTGTATACAGACTCCAACGGAAAACGCTTTACGTATTATTGTGAGTTTCGTTTCAAACTCAAAAGCGGCAGATATGTCTGGCTCGATGATACATTTACCGTAGTTCCGGGGCCGGACGGCCAGTATCTCTATCAGGTCGGCTTCGGTTCAGTAATTGAAGAGCGAAAAAATCTCGAGAAGATGCTGGTCCAGGCAAAAGAGCAGCTCGAAGAAAAGGTCGCTGTCAGAACCGCTGAGTTACAGGAAGCGAATGAAAGCCTGCAGGATCTGATTCTGGCTCGCCGCGAACTCGAAAGAAAAATGCTCGAAATTTCTGAGCGCGAGCGTCGCTTCATCGGCCGCGAACTGCATGATGGACTGTGTCAGCAGATAGTTGGCGTTCAATGTATGTTTGAAGCGCTACGGCACCGCCTCGCCTCGCACAGCAGAGTTGTTGCGAGTGAGCTGAAAATGATAAGAGATTTCATGCAGGATGCCGTCATGCAGATGCGTAACCTCTCGCGCGGTCTGTGCCCCCTTTCCCTCGCCCCAGAGGCGGTGGGTGCGGCTCTGGCAACCCTTGCCGCTCAAACCAGCGTTCTTTACAAGATCGACTGCCGCTATGCAGGTTCGACCAGTGTATGTATCAGCAATCCTGACGCGGCCCTGCACGTTTATCGCATCACCCAGGAAGCCGTTCAGAACGCGATCAAACATGGCCAGGCCAAGGTCATTCAGATAACGCTCACCGACAGCAGTAGCCATCTGCATGTAAATGTCGAAAATGACGGACGGCCTATAGACAAAGGCCCATCCGCCAGGCATGCCGCAAATAAGCGGGAGCCGGGCAGCGGCCTTGGCCTCAAACTTATCGATTATCGCGTCGGCCTGCTCGGTGGAAGCTGGCAAATCTGCAATCATGAGGGCAAAGTCAGATTGTCGATCAATATGCCCGTTAATGGAGATGAGATGCAATGAGCCGCGACTCTGCTGTAAAGGTCTTTCTGGTTGAAGATCACCCGGTAATGCGCCTTGGCCTTAAGATGATGCTCGTGGAAAAGGGGTTCGCAGTCTGCGGTGAAGCGGGAAATCTCGACGAAGCGTTGCATCTGCTTCCCAAAAGCGCTGCCGATGTTGCCGTTTTCGACCTGTCGCTGAATGGTGACACCGCGTTTTCAGTGCTCGAGCAGATTCGCCTCTGGCTTCCAGAAATGAAACTGATAATCTATTCAATGCACGATGCGCCGCTCTTTGTCGATAACGCCATAAGCATGGGCGTCAATGCCTACGTCACCAAAGCCGACCCGGTTGAAACAATTGTCGATGCCATAAACGAAGTCGTGGCCGGTCGCAAATTCATGGGCCCTTCGATCGCCCGAACTCTTGAAGAGCGCGTGCTCGACAGCAGTGGTCACGGCCCGGCAATAAAAGATCTTTCGACCCGCGAAATCGAGGTACTGACCGATCTGGGCCAGGGCTTGAGCCGTTCCGAGATTGCTGCCAAACGTGGCCTTAGTGTAAGAACCGTCGAAACATACATTCAACGCCTGAAAAACAAACTCGGCGTCGAGCAAAATCGCGAACTGATTCGCGAGGCCATCAGAGTAACTCACAGCGGCTGAGCCTGACAGCATAAATATCATATTGCAAAATGAAAACGCAACCTTCATGAGGTGGCCAAAGGATTATTGGTTTTGTACGTTTTTCTACTGACATTACTTTTATGAGATCCGGTTATGCTTACGAATAGAGAGAGATGAAGTTTAGAATCGGAGGCTCTAAGATGAAAAGTAATAGATCAGGCTTTACCAGAATTTTCAGTGCTCTTCACAAGGCGGTTTTTGCTGTGATCGCCCCTGTTACAGCAGGAGACAAAGGAACTCATGTCGCAGCAGGAGTCCGTTTTAAAGTCTGCTATGTTCCTGCTGCGACTTTTCCGACCGGCAATGACGACTCAGTCGATCAGACGATTGCACAATCGTTCTGGATTGGCGAAACCGAAGTAACCTATGAGCTCTGGTATGCCGTAAGGCAATGGGCAATAAATGAGGCCAGGGGAGCAAACCAGTATTCTTTTCAAAGTGCCGGGATGGAGGGTTCGGTAACTGGTGGAGGCTTTTTCCCAAATTACGCGAATGTTGGTCGGGCTCCAACAGCGGCAAAGAAAGAGCCTGTAACTATGGTCAGCTGGTATGATGCAGTTGTTTGGTGTAATGCTCTGTCTGAAATGATGGGCAAATCTCCTGTATATCGAACAGGCGATGGAGATGTCATACGCTCTTCTGTAGATGCGCATGCCGGTGTGGTCGAAGCCGCTGTTGCTACTGGCAACAAAGGCTTCAGGCTTCCTACAGAATGGGAATGGGAACTTGCAGCACGCTGGAAACACGATGCAAAAAGCACCGATGGCTCAATTTTAAACAATCGCAGATACTGGACTCCGGGTAACTATGCCAGTGGTGCTGCAGCAGACTACAACAATGCTGGTGCTACGCAGCTGGCGGCTTTGTATAATGAAACCAAAACACATGATGTTGGCTCTAAGCCTTCTGGGGGCAACCATCTGGGTATTTACGATATGAGTGGCAACGTCTGGGAATGGTGCTGGGATGTATATGCGGGCACGTTTCGTGTAGTTCGCGGCGGTGCCTGGTTCAATTCTGCCGACTACGTTACCGTAGCCTACCGTTGCGGCAATATCCAGAATAACCTGACCAACAATACCGGGTTTCGCGTGGTTTGCTCCAAAGACTGAGAATTGCCACAAAAAAAAGCCACCTTTGCAGGCGACTCATGTCGAGAGAGGATTCAACTTCTCTCTTTTTTTTTACCCTCAGGGTAAAAATTTTTCTGACCAGCACAACCTTTTGGGGCTTACTCTCTATATTTTCATTATTGCGCAACAACGGAAAATTCATTGTACGTAGAAACACGTACAAAAATGTAATGATACAGGCGACTTGCGCTTATGTCTTGTGGGTGAACTCTTGAATTGATCGGGCAGTTACTTCATGCATATCAAATCTAATTCGAGTAT
>CAZMWO010000247.1:0-5548 GCA_964569565.1 uncultured bacterium
CCACCGATACTTAAGAAATATCCGGTCGGAAGTTTTGCTTCCAGCGGCTCCAGGCGTTTCTGCAAGTCGCTGACAAAACTGCCGAGATCGCGGTTGCGCACGTTTGCTTCGACGACAAGGCTTCTGATGCCATTTTCGCGTTTTACTTCGATCGGAATTTCGACCTGCTTTATCGTAGCTATCTGCCGTAATGGAATCAGCTGATCGCCAGGGGTGCGAATGCGAAGATTCATGATGTCTTCCTGGTTCTTGCGGATATTTTCGGGATAACGAATCTGCAGATCAAAACGGCGCTGGCCCTCGATTATCGTGGTGGCAACTTTGCCGCCGACTGCGGTTTCGATCAGTTCATTCACATCTACTGAATTGAGGCCGTATCTTGCCGCAGCTGCCCGATCGATCTGAATGTCGAGCTGCTGCATGCCCGAGAGCTGAGCCGATTTGCTGTCGCTGGAGCCAGGAGTGGCTGCCAGAATAGCCGATACTTCAACTGCGTATTTGGCCAGCAGATCAAGATCGTCACCGAAGATTTTTATGGCGATATCGCTCTTTATACCCGAAATCAGCTCGTTTACGCGCAATGCGATCGGCTGCGAGAATGAATGTCTGAGTCCGGGAACCTGGTTCAAAACCTGCCTGATATGCTCGGTTACCTCTGCCTTTGATCGCCCCTGTGGAAAATCATGGCGCGATTTGAGCATGATTACGAAGTCAGTCTGTTCCGGGCCCATGGGATCTTCAGAAATCTCGGCCCGGCCGGTTTTTCCGACTACAGTTTCGATTTCCGGCACCACTTTGAGCATTCGGCCGATTTCGTCAGCGACCTTCACCGATCCGGCCAGAGAAGCGTTGGGCAACCTCACACTGTTGATGGCAATGGCTCCCTCGTCAAGATCCGGCATGAAATCCGTTCCAAGTCTGGTTGCGAGCGAACCGGTGCCTAGCAACAGCAACAGCGAAATGGCAATTATTGTCCAGGCATATTTGAGACAGATATTCAGCGTGTATCCATACAGTCGGTGAAACCAGGAAATAAAAGAAAATTCGTATTCCTTTCCCATGGGCAGGAGGCTTTCGCCTAAAGCCGGCATTATGAGCAGAGCTATGACAAGCGATGCCAGCAGCGCTATGAGCATGGTCTGTGCCAGAGGAATGAACATTTTGCCTTCCATCCCCTGAAGCGTAAACAGCGGTATCAGGATCAGCGAGACAATGAAAATCGAGAACGATACCGGGCGGACAACTTCCTGAACTGCTTTGCTGACGATAGCCATTCTCGTTTCACCGGGTTTTGCCAGCGAAAGGTGTCTGCGTGCATTTTCGGTGACGACAATCGTTGCATCGACCACCATTCCAACCGAAAACGCCAGACCGCCCAGACTCATGAGGTTTGAAGACATTCCCGCCAGATCCATGATGATGAAACTGACAAGAAAGGTCAGTGGTATTGAGAAAATCACTACGAAGGCGGTTCGCAGCTCCGCCAGAAACAGAAAAAGTACGAAAATGACACAGATCCCGCCTTCGGTGATAGCGTCAATGACAGTTTTGATACAGGCCTGAATCAAAGAGGTTCTGTCATAGAAAGGATTGAACCTGACGTTTTTGGGCAACGCCTTCTGAATCTGCGGAATCTTCTTCTTAACGTTTTCTACGACGTTCTTTGAATTGGCATTCTGCAGCATGATGACCATGCCGGCGACAACTTCGCCCTGATCGTCGCGAGTGACTCCGCCCTGTCGCGTCTGTGCTCCGATACTGATACTCGCAACATCCTTCACCAGAACCGGCGTGCCGTTATTATCCTTCAAAACAACGTTGCCGATGTCTTCCATGCTGGTTAAAAGTCCGAGAGAACGAATAAAAGTCTGCTGCCAGTCTTTGACGATAAAAGAACCGCCGGCATTGGCATTGTTCTCTTCGAGTTTTTCGATGACCAGTCGCAGTGAAATACCGTATTTTTCAAGAGCAGCCGGATCAACAATTACATGATACTGCTTTACAAAGCCGCCGAAACTGTTTATCTCGGTAACTCCCGGAATATTACGCAATTGTGGCGCGACAACCCAGTCCTGAAGGGTTCGAAGTTCGGTCGGGCTCAGCTCGTCGCTGTCCAGCGTATACTGAAACACCTCACCAAGACCGGTTGTAATAGGGGTCATCTCAGGGGAAGAACCAGGCGGCAATGATTCCTTTGCCTCCGCCAGTCTTTCAAATACCTGTTGTCTGGCAAAGTATATGTCAACATCATCCTCGAAGATGATGACTACCTGTGATATTTCAGACTTGGAAACAGAACGGACCTGCTTAACTCTTGGCAGTCCGCCCATATGTTGTTCAATCGGAAAAGTAACCCGCTGTTCGACATCGAGAGAAGTCAATCCGGGAACCTTGGTCAGTATCATGACCTGCACGTTAGTCGCATCGGGGAATGCATCGATCGGAAGACGGTTCCAGGAAACCAGTCCGGCAATTACCAGTATTGCCGTAAGTAGAAACACAAAGAAACGCTGGGTAAGAAGAAAATTGAAGAACCTGTTCATATTTATATTTTCTCCTTAATGCGCGCAACCGGCGCCCATTTTACCCCGCAATATATCCGACTTGAGAAGAAATGCACCTTCGACGACAACTTCAGTTCCTTCTTCTATGCCGCTGCCAACAAAGATTGCGTCACCCTGCCTTGACTCTACGGTGATATCGCGTCGCAGATACAACGAATCATTATATTTGATGAAAACAAAGCTGCTGCCGTCATCTTCCAGAAGGGCTGTGGCAGGAAGCATTGGTTTCTGCTGATCAGCGCCGATCTGCAAGCTGCCTTCGATGAACATTCCAGGTCGCAAAAGCTCGTCGGCGTTTTTTACCGTCAACTGAATTTCGAGAGTTCTGGTTGTCGCTTTTATGGCTGTGTCCGCGCTTACGGCTTTTACCGGGTAGAGCATTCCGGGAGAGGCCTGAGTCGTGATGAACCCGTTTATGCTGCCCTTTCTGAGCTCACCGAGGACAGTCGTGATGTCTGATTCCATTATCTGTCCGGCTGCCCGCAGCTGCCTTATGTCGACTATATCAAGAATGGGCTGTTGCTCGTTGATTGCACTTCCGATGTTGGCGTGAACATCGACGATGCTCCCGTGAATCGGAGCGGTTATTTTGAGCAGGCCTTTCTGAGCGGCTTCGCTTCGTCCAGCCACAATGGCGGTGATTTCGGCGGCAGAAAGCCCGAACATTGCCAGTCGTTCCCTGCTGCATTTGATTTCAAGAAGTTTGAGATCCCTGGCGGCACGCGCTTCCTGAACGGCTTCCATGGCTCCAACTTTTTTGCTATGCAACAGTTCTTCCCGGGCAAGTTTTTTCTGGGCCAGCTCAAGTTCGGCCGATAATTTTCTCAATTCGAGCGCCTGATGAGAAAGCTCAGAACTTTCGATTGTAACCAGAAGCGAGCCTTCCTCTACCCGATCACCACGGCGCACTGCAAGCATTGTTATCACACCGGGAACCTTGCTCGTTACCGTGCGGAACAGCTGATTGTCATAACCCAGTTCGCCGCGAAAAGTTATTTCTTTTCTACTGGCCGCTTGCGACAGCTTCACGGTTTTCAGCATCGATTGAGTTTTCGGAGTGACTTTTACGGCGCCCATCTCATAGCGGCATTCATCACAATCTATCATCTTGATACCATGCTCACAGGATGGCTTGAAAAGATCTTCAATTTTCATATTTCCGGAATTCGCGTGACTGCTGTGATCGTGCCCGGCATGTGGGTCAGCAGAGGTCTCACTTGCGTGATCATGGCCGGCATGAGGGTCAGCGGCCGCTTCGGTCGCGTGATCATGCCCGGCGTGCGGATCGACAGGGGCATCATTTTCATGATCGTGCCCGGCATGTGGGTCAGCAACCGCCTTGACTGCGTGGTCACAACCAGCATGCGGATCCGCTGACTGGCTGAAAAGAGATGTGCTTGCCAGCAATGATGCGGCAAACAGTATTATGACGACTATTGGAGAAAGTATTGATTTTGTCATTGTATTATCCTTGAATTAGTGCTGGTTATTCTTTGGAAGATGCGCCAGCGCTGATATTATTTGCGCTGGCCGGCCCGGTAAGGCTTTCGATGAAATCCACAGCTTCATAAAGCTCTGCAAGTTTCTGCAGATAGCTTTCTTTCTGGCCAAGAAATTCCTTTTGTGCCTGCAATACAACGATTTGATCTGTCTTGCCGAGCTGATAGCCGGCCAGAGATAATTCAAAAAGATGCCATGCTGCCGGCAATACCTTGTCGCGCAATTCTTTGCTTTGTTCCTGCAGTCGGTTGAATTTTTGCATGGCGCTTTGCAGTTGTAGATGCAGCTCTCTCAACCTGTTGTTTTGTTCTGCCGCCAGACGCTCAAGATCGCATTTGAGCGCACGACGCTCTCCCCGGTTGTCTCTTGAGCGAGGCAGTTCGACAGTAAAGCCGATCAGGAAATCATTTTCGCTGCCTTCGCGTAAATTGCGGGCGCCTGCGGTTATCGCCCAGCCTGGCAGATTTTCTGCCCTGATCAGACCAAGTTTGGCACGAGTTTCTTCAGTTTCTACCCTTTTGGCTATTATGTCGGGGTGAGAATTCATAACCAGCCGCTCAAGTTCTTCTGCTGGCGGCAGTTCGAGATCGACGGTAGCCGATCCTTCAATCCTGATGTCTTCAAGTGATTCCATGCCCATGGCAATAGCCAGTTCGGCAATGTCGTCCTGGTATTTTCCCTGCATCGATTGAAATTCAATTTCAGCCTGTCGCAGCAGCAGTTCCGCCTGGAGAATTTCCTGCTCAGCTACGGCTCCGGCATCAACCATGACCCTGGCAGCTTCGACAAGCTTTTGCGCATTTTCAATGCTTTCTTCTGCCTTTTCTGTAAATACCCGGGCAGTCAATGCTCGATGAAAACACCTTTGCACCTGGCTTTGAATCAACCAGCGGGCACTGGCCATATCAATGCGACTCAATTCAATTCTGCTTTCTGCCAGCTTTTTTCTGGCTCTGATTTTTCGCTGATCAGAGATTGGCAGAGCTATTTCGACAGATGTTTCGGCGTGCGAAAAGCCGGGGCGACTGCCACTCAGGTTTTCTGAGCTTAATGATATGCTGGTTGCGCCAACCGCATTGGCGTCTTCAGCCTCGTGCTGTCGCCCTTGAATGTTAAGTTCATGCGACTTCAGTGCCGGATGGTTCTCGGCTTTCATCAGGGCTTCATGCAGAGTAAGCGCCTGTGCCGGGGTGAGTGTAAGAGAAAATACGATCAGTAAAATAACTAAACGCGAAAATATACGCATTAATGCCTCCATTAGCAGGTCAGATGAAAAAATGTTTCTGAATCAGCTGATGGAGATTATAGGTGGTTTGAAAAAATTGCTTGCTATTATCGGCAGTCGATAAACATCGTCAGGAAACTTCAACAGTTCGGCAAGCTGGTCGGTCTGCCAGCTGAAGGTTGTTTCGGCAATAAAGAGTGAACCGTGCGAACAGGAAAGGCTTGAACATGTCTGATGCTGAGAGTGACATTCGTCTGCA
>CAZMWO010000248.1:0-2113 GCA_964569565.1 uncultured bacterium
AACCGGCGCGGCCGGAAAAGTGATTCTCGGAGGGTTGTATCCCGCCTGAACGGCTTTTTCAGCTGGCAAAATCCAGGCGTAATATCTGATACTCTACGTTGTCGACATCGGCAAGGCTGATGTCATCGGGAGCGCGGATGATAACGTCCTTTTCCTGCTGCTCGTAGAGACGGCCGTGGGGTAACAGCTCGGTGGTAAACGACCGTTCGCCGGAAACCCTTGATTTCACCGTGATTTTAAGCAGAACCTGGGTTATCTCGAGGTGTGTCAGGTTGAGGCAGCTGATGTTGAGTTCGCGCAGATGCAGCTGCGGGTCGATTTCAAGCTTGATGATTTTATTCAATGCGCGGTTGAATACCTGATTCCACAGGGCCTTATATGGCGATTCATCATCTAATCTGTTGATGAACTGCTTGTGCAGATCGATCAGTTCAGCATAAAAGCCCCGGTTTTCCATGACCAGAGACACCGGTATCAGCCAGGCCGGGTTTCGTGTGTTAACAAACGAGGTCAGCGCTACCGACAGGATTTCTGGTTCGCGTTCCGGTATGGCAGATTTCTCAATCAACGACTCGATGCTGTTGGCACCATGCATTGGCGGCAGAGTGGCGCTGGCCAGATCTGATGGCGGCTTGATGCGCATCGCCAGGTTTACCCATTCACGCAGCGTAACCGGAGAAACCGTGTCGAGCACCATGAATTCAAAATAACCGGCATCGTTGGTACGAAAAACCCTGCCGATATAGCCTTTATCACCGGAAACCGGAAAAATGAACCCGCGATGGTGCGCATCCCAGCGCGCCTCGAAAATTCTGCCGGTTATTCCTTCGGTCGCGAAAAACTGTGCTTTGAATGCCAGGCGAATCGGATGCCAGGTGGCCCGCAGAATCGTCTGGAGAAATTGCAACATCGATGTCGGCATGAACCAGCGCGCAATACCGGTGCTGGTGAATTTTATCGTCCGTGCTTCCTTCTGGGCGAGTACGGTGATCTGTCGCGCCTCGCGGCGCGGCGACGGTTTGAAATCGATGCGGTCACGGCCGATTTTGACCGGTGTGAAAGACTCGGGAATCTTGAACTCGGTTTCATTTATGGTAACTTTGTAGACAGCACCAACTTCACCTGTGCTGACCAGATCGATTTCTTCCGGGGCCTTTAAAAATACTTCCGGTGGAAGTTTCAGGGTTTTGCTGTAGTGGTCGCGGGTAACCATCGGTATTACGATGAAAAGCATAAACGGAACAAACGTGGCAACAGCTATGATTACTGCTTTTGCCCTTCGTGACAGTCCTTCTTCCGGTTCCGGCTGCCAGTTTTTTTTCTTTTTCGGTTTTTCTTCAGTGCTGGCCAATGTTATAACCCGTCAGTTTCTTCCGGCTTTTCCAGCATGTCTTCGAGCGCTGCTTCAACACTGCTG
This sequence comes from uncultured bacterium, assembly GCA_964569565.1. Taxonomy (GTDB): domain Bacteria; phylum Muiribacteriota; class Ozemobacteria; order Ozemobacterales; family Ozemobacteraceae; genus Rifleibacterium. The sequence continues at coordinate 1,418 of CAZMWO010000248.1, forward strand.
ATAACCGGGCTGTCAGGGAACTTCTGCTGGATGTTACGATAGACTTCGATTGCTTCATCGACGCGGTTGAGCGCTGTCAGAACTTCTGCGCGGGCAAACAGCATTCGATCGAGAAGAGGGCTCTCGGCACTGCCGAGTCGGTGATTCTGCAACAGCTCGAGAGCCGTTTCCCAACGGTCGCAGTTGATATGGCTGGTAACGTCGATATAGAACGACAGGACTTCGGGGTGCTCGATATTCTGCGAGATAAGCTCAATTTCACTTTGTGCCGCATCAGTGAACTGGTTCTGGCTGAATTCAATTACTATTTTCTGGTAGAGTTCGAGCGCGTTTCTGAAGTCTTTGAGAAATTTGCGTGATTCGGCCAGATAAAAAAGACTTTCGATGAAGGCACGGGAAGATATTTCTCCGGTCGAAGACGAAATCGCCTGATTATAAAAATCGAGCGCTTCGAGATATTGCCCGTTGTGAAAAGCCAGTGCGCCACGGTTCATGAGAATGTTGTAATGATTGCCTTCGGTAAAACCCTGTTGGGCAAGGACCAGAAGGCCTTTCTGCAGCTGGTAAAACTCGAGCCGGTACAGCTCGGGCGGCCCAAAATCATGATATGAAACGAGATGTCGGGTGCAGACGGCAGGCTGGTTTCCATGGGTTGAGATAAAGACTTCGCGGCAGATCAGAGGATTGTTTTCGTTC
>CAZMWO010000248.1:2123-5528 GCA_964569565.1 uncultured bacterium
TAGTTTCCGGCCTGTAAAGGAAAAATCATGGAAAAATCTTTTTGAAGTCGGTGTCAGTACTATAAATATGCATGATAACGTCGATTCCGTCAGGGTGTCGCAGCAGTGAGATTATTTCCAGATTGCCGTCGCCATCGAGATCGTGCTTCATCAGGTCAGCTGGCAGCAGGCCATCATACGAATCGATTACCTGCAGCATGCCGCCCGGTTTTTTCAACAGCAGTTGCGTCATTTCGGTCTGGTCTACCGAGGTTTCTTCAAGCAGAACCTCGCCCAGCCCTTCAATGTCAACATTGATCGAAAGCCCCTTCTCCTGGCCGGTTACTGCTGATGCCAGCATTAACAGCAGCATGATAGCAAAAACCGGCTTTTTGTACATCAGGCGCTCTCCTGCGTGGAGAAAAAATTGTTAACCTGTCTGGTCATTTGCTCTATGGCTTCTCTGGCCAGTTCGTCTACGGCAACTGCGCGACTGCAGCCAGATGCCGGCACATGGCCACCACCACCCATCGCCACAGCAACCTCCTTAACGTCGATGCCGCCGCGCGAGCGGAACTCACAGAAGCTCATGCCGTCCTCACGTTCAAAGATAACCACGCTGGCGTAGGTGTCGCTGATCGACAGCATCTGGTTGAAAATTCCACTGGCATAAACATTGCCAATAGATGCGTTGAGTCTGGCCAGATCGCTGTGACGAATGACCAGTGTGCTCAGCCGGTTCTGGCAGTGCAGCCTGAAGTTGCTCAGGCCAAATCCCTGCACGCGCAGGTCTGCTTCGCATTTGCCTGAATTGAGCATATTGAGAATAGGTCTGGTATCAACGCCGGTCTGTAGAATCTTTGCGGCTGCCAGGTGTGCTGATGCCCGTATCCCTTCATTCTGGAAGAAGCGCGAGTCGGTAACCAGCCCGAGCATAAGGCTCAGCGCCACTTCACTGTCGAACGGCAGATCGGCATGGTGCAGCAGGGCGGCGACCATTTCACAGGCTGATGAGGCACCGGTATCGACGTAGTTGACGTCACCAAACATGGTGTTGCTGGCGTGGTGGTCGATATTTATCAGGCAGGTTTTTTGCGGATCGCGGTTAAAGGTAAAACCGGTGCGCGATTCATCGCCTGAATCGAGAATGATTATAAGATCATGGTCGGCATCGATTACCGGTTCGCGCAAAATTCCGATCGGCGGAAAAACGAAGGCAAAGCGCTCGGGCACCCCATCTAAAAGCGCGGCATCAACTTTTTTGCCAGCCTTTATCAGCGACTTTACCAGCCCTGAGACCGAGCCGGTAGCATCGCCATCGGGCCGCAGATGCGCGGCTACGAGAATCTTGCTGCTCTCATTGATAAGAGCGGCTATTTTGGAAACAACTGTTGCTGATTCAGTGGGAAGCATGTTTAAGTATCGCGTCCACATCTCTGGCCATCTGCTGACAGTATACTTCTGCCGGCTCCATTTCGAGTGTCGCCTTTTCCAGATGATCGGCCATCTGGTCGCGCACTTCGAACCACACGCTCAGACGTGGTTCGAAATGGCAATAATCGAGCTGTACGTAGGGAGCCGCCATGTTCGGGTCTTCGGCGAGCGCTTTCTGCATGTAATCGCTGGCCAGCGACGATTTGCGCACCGGCAGGTAAGTCGTTCTAATGCTCCATTCAGCGCCGATTTCGGTTGAGGTGAACCATTTGACAAAATCCCAGGCGCCCGCGATTTTTTTGGGGTCACCGTTGTTGAAGATGTTGATATTGCTGCCCGATAGAATGACACCGCGGTTGATTTCGCTTTCGTTGATCGTCATTTCGGGGTTCGGATTGATGATATAACCGGGTAAGGGCGCAACACCAAAGTTGAACTCGATGCTGCCCTCCATGAAGACCTTGCTGACGATACTGCTTTCGATGATCGCGCATTTGCCGGCGATAAAGTCATTCTGATGGTCGAACCCCTGGCCTTCACGGGCTATGCCCTCTTTAAGCATATTCTGCAGATAGGCCAGCGCATTTATTGAAGCCTGGTCGCCAAAATGCGACTTGTGACCGTCTTCGCTGACGATCTTGCCGCCATACTGCAGAATCCGGTTCAGGAATGACCAGACATTGGCTTTGCTGCAACCATAACCGTAGACCGAGCGATCGGCTCCCGGTGTGTTGCGATGATACTCGGTGATGGTGTGGCAATATTTGACCATTTCTTCGAGTGTGCGCGGCGGCTGCTCTGGATCGAGGCCGACTCGGGCGAAGATATCCTTGTTGTAATACAACACCGGCACGCTCTTGTTAAAAGGAAACGAATAGAGTTTGCCGTCGAAGGTGTTGTTGTCGAGCAGCACCGGTATGATGTCTGCCTTGATGTCTTCTGCTTCAGAGGCGATGAGGTCGTCGAGGCAGACGATCTTGTTGTGTCTGATGAACTTTTTGGTCAGGGTTTCGTAGTTCTGCGAAATATCGGGAGCCTCTTTGGCGACCAGCGAAGCAAGCACCTTTTTGGCCAGGGTGTCGTAGCTGCCCATGTTGACGCTTTTGATGAAATAGTTGCTCTGACTCTTGTTATAGCGGGTGACCAGGTCGTCCATTACGATGCCGAGCGGGCCGCCCATGGCATGCCAGAACACCACCTGGGTTCTACCTTCAGATCCGACGTCAACCTGCGCAATGCCTGCGCTTTTTTTGTCGTCGTCGATGATTGCGAATACTATGATCAGCCAGCAGAAAAATGTTGCAATCAGAAAGTTACGCATGATTTACTCCTTCATTCCTGTGGTGGCCTGTGACTCGACGAATTGTTTCTGCGCCAGGAAATACATTATCACCAGCGGCAGTATCGTCATGGTCGAGGCGGCCATCAGCGGGCCCCAGCGGGTGCCGGCTTCGCTCGAAAAGTAGCTGAGACCTACCTGGATGACGCGCAGATTCGTGTCGTTGGTCACGATCAGCGGCCATACGAAGCTGTTCCAGTTGGCGAGGAAGGAGAAAATGCCGAGAGTGACCATTGGCGGCTTACTCAGCGGCAGAACGACCATATAGTAGAACTGAAAGCGGGTGCAGCCGTCGATGGTGGCCGCTTCGAACAGATCTTTCGGCAGCTGTTTGAAAAACTGGCGCAGAAAGAAGACGGAATAGGCCGAGGCCAGCCATGGCACGATAAGCGACAGATAAGTGTTGATCCAGCCGAGTTTTGACAAAAATATGTAGTTGGGAATCAGCAGCGCCTGCTGTGGCAGCATCATGGTGCCGAGCATCAGCATGAAAGCAAGGTCTTTGAGGGGAAAGTCAAAGAAAGCAAAGGCGTATGCCGCCAGAGACGCAAAGAACAGTGAGACTGCGGTAACTGTTATGGTTACGAAAAGTGTGTTGAGAAAGAAGCGGTAGAATGGCTGCGCTTTCCAGGCGTAGACGTAGTTATCATACC
>CAZMWO010000249.1:0-3391 GCA_964569565.1 uncultured bacterium
TCTTCACTTGGCATATTCAACCTTTTTGAAGAGGTCTACCCCGAAAAAATCACTGACCAGATCGTGGTAAACCTGCATGTTGGCCATGAAACAACAGTTGTTAAAGCCTATTCGAATGGCACTTTGCTGTATGAGCGGGTAATCGAGGTTGCCGGCGAAGAATTCGCCAAGATAATCAGCGAAATCGATGCTGTTAATCTCGAAAACGCCATGCGTGCCAAGGAAGCCGAAAAGTTTTTTCCGGTTACCCGTGAAGACATTCAGATGCTGGTGGGAAGACGACAGCGAATTGACCGCATATTCGGCAACTGGTTGCGTGAGCTCAATGTAACCTTCCGCTTCTTTCAGGAAAAATTCAATGTTTCCCGCCTGCCTACCATTTTCATGACCGGTGGCAGTACGCTGTTCTCGGGGCTGGACAATTTTCTGAGCGAATACTTCGAAACCAACTGCTTTTTGTTCAATCCTCTCAACGAAATTCCACTGGCTAAAAAGATCGATGCCAGGATGCTGGCCAAGGGGCCGGCCTTCGCAGCCTGCGTTGGCCTGCTTGCCAAGTAGGGGGCAGTAATGAAACATTATCTTAACTTCAAACCCTCGATTCTGTTCAGAAAAGGCAGCAGCTTCATGCTCAAAACCTCACTGATCATTCTATACGCTGTTCCAATCTGTCTGGCCATTTTATGGGTATATAAATACTATGCAACAGCTTCTGTAAACTCGTTTTATGGCGAAAACGTCAAGCAGCTCGATGCCAGGATCAGCGCGGTTACCGAAATCGTCAATAAAATGCGCCCGGTGGCTGATGACATTGAAAAGAGCGAGAAGTTCTATGATGATTACCGAAAGGTTTCTGCTGTCGGCCAGACCTCCTGGACAACCCTTCTCAACCGTCTGGAAAAACTTGCCCCGGCCGAAATGCGCTTTAAAAGCATCAGCATTAAACCTGATAAGCTGGTAAGGGTTCGTATAGAAGGTGAAACCGTGAATTTGCGACATTTGACAAGTTTTTTGCAGGACCTTTTCACTGAAAAGGTTTTTTCGTCGCCAAACCTTAAAAGTCACAGCCGCAACAGATTTGAGGGGCTTGAAGTGATTTCATTCAGCCTCGAAGTCGATTATGCCGGAGAAAGGGGGGAACTACCCTGATGAATCCTAATGAAGTGTCAAAACTAAAGGAAAAGGCACCAGTTCCTCTTATTCTTCTTTTGCTTCTTTTCTTTTTGCCGGCCTTTTTGCTTGACCCCGAAATAGACTCTCTGAAGCAGTCGACAAAAATATATGAAACCAGTCTCAAAAAAGCGCGAGGCCTGAGGCGGCTCCGCGAACAATACAAGCAGCAGGGCCGGCGTCTTGAGATGCTTGAACAGATAAAAAGCGACTTGTTTGCCGTTGTTCCTCAGGAATCGGCTCTGCCCGAAATTATTGACCGCCTCCATGCCACCGCGGCTTCATGTTCGGTGGTTGTCGATAATGTGCGTTATTCATTCAGTCGTGAATATGAGAAGCTTGCCGTGCCGGGTTATGATATCAGCATGAATCTCAGCTCTGGCTATGATGGTGTCAGGGCGATGCTGGCCGAACTTGAGGCTATGCCGGCCCCTTTTCTGATCAAGGAGATACTGATGACCGAATCCCGGCATTATGTGCTGTCAATGAGGTTACTGGTAAAATGAAAGAAACCAAACCCGTCGAAATTGCCAAAAAGCACCGCGAAGATGTGATCGACACCCTGCAGCTCAGACACAAAGAACGGAAGGTGCTCTATGCACTGCTTCTGATTCTTCTGGCAACTGTCGCCTATGAGAACAGCGCGTATCTTTATGACCGGTTGATCGGCACTTCACATCCTCTGCCTGAACTCGGGCAGCGCAAAAAAGCACAACTCAGACCCGAACTTCTCAGGCCTCTTACGGTGGCCCTTGCAGAGTCAGCTGAAGATTTTCCGCAATATTGGGCAAGATTTGCGCTGAACCGTAAGCGATTGGCTGATGCTGACTCGCTGCTGGCCGAAGAGGGCATGTCTGCCGATGCACTCGAAAATGTGAGGCTGGTTCTGGTCAGCATGACCGAGTTTTCGGCACATCCTCTGATCATGCCAACGAAAAATCTCACACGTCTTAACCAGGAACTCGCCACTTTACAGAAGATTCTCAAGCTCAAGGTCGATGCAGTCGATGCAGTGCCTGCCGCTCTCGTCTTTACCCGCGAAACGTCAGACGCTATTGATAAGAGGCCGCGCAATCTTTTTGAGTATTCCCTGAGGTAGTGATGCAAAAACCTGCAATAAAATATAAGGGCGGCTTTACCCTGATCGAGATGCTGGTTGTGGTATCAGTTCTCGGTATTCTCGTGTCGCTGGCCGGGCATCATCATACCCGGGTATTGAGAAAGTCGCAGGATGCCTCGGTAATGCTTGAATTGAACAGTCTTCGCAACGCTGTGCACCAGTTCGCGCTCGATAACAACGGCCGCTTTCCGCAAACCCTTGAAGAACTAAAACCTTTGCATCTGAAGAACCTGCCGGCACAATGGCGCGGCAGCTCAGGATCTGGTCGCTATTATTACGACCCGGTCGCCGGCAGGGTAGAACTTTATGATGAATCCGGCAGTAGCCCTGCAGGAAAGACTGACCATGGTGGAAGAAGCTATGCAGACTACTAGACAGGGCATGACCTTGCTTGAACTGATCGTTTGCACGGTGATCATCGGCATTCTGTCGGCAACGGCACTGCCGATAGCCAGAAACGTCGTGCGCCGGCAGAAAGAGAATCTTCTGCGCGAACATCTCAAGGAAATGCGCAGGGCGATCGACCGCTTTTACGAAAAAAAGTCGCAGGCCACGCCAGGTCTTGCAGATGCAGGCTGTTACCCGGTCAGTTTAGAAGAACTTGTAGAGAACCGTTTTTTAAGAAGGGTTCCTGTAGATCCCTTTACCGAAAAGGCCGACTGGCTGACGAGATCATCGACTGACGCACACGACAGTGCTGTTTCTAACCGCCAGAACCTGTTCGATGTCTATTCAGCGACCTCTGAGAGCGATTCTAAGGGGCAACCATACGCCAGCTGGTAACTGCTCATTTATGGTGCATTTCGTGCAAAGATTGAGCGCCCGGTTTTTTTGCAGCAACCACTCAAACCCTTATTTAGTGGAGATTGTCGCTTGTCTTTTCCTTTGTATCGCTTTGTTGAAAAGGATATTGCCGGTTGCTGGCTCGAAAAAGCAACATTACGACTGGCTTCTGAGTAGTTGGCATGATAATTGCTGTATTGCCTTCGGAATTATTTCCGGAGGAATTAAAGATGAACAGTTATTACAAAATTATGTTGCTGCTGCTGTTTACAATGTTCTTTACAGCCGCTCAGGCAGGTGCTCAGATGCATGATCTTG
>CAZMWO010000249.1:3401-5527 GCA_964569565.1 uncultured bacterium
ACAGCAACGGTACAATAAGTCTGAGAATGGACTGGCTCAACCGCCCGGGCGAAATGGCTCTGACCGTGACTTATTATGGCTACCTTACCCAGGAAGGCATGGTAAATTTTTATATAAACGTCAACGGCGAACAGCGTGAATTCGTCACAATGAAACAGGAAATGAAAAATAGGGCCCAGCGAATCCGGATGATCTCATTTCATCCGACCGTTAAACATAAAAAGGGCAACAGACTGGCTGAGATTCCTTCAGATACTGTTGTCGACCATCTCCTGTTTCGTAACGCGCCTTATTATAAACAGTTCGGCAGCTGCAATATCGAATTTATCTTCTTTGTGCATGGCCGCTGGCATGGCGACAGCAGCAACAACAACGAAAATTTCCGGGTGAGTTTTGAAAGCCCGCTTACCGACTTTCCGAAAGACCATTTTTGAATGCCCCGCAATGCACGTTTTACCGGCCTTACGGCCGGTTTTTTGTTTGTGTTTGTTTAAATTTGTGTACAAAAAATTAGGCAAAAACTCGATTTCTGGTTATGATTATTTAGGTAAGTATTTCAAGGAGGAATTACTATGCTGAAAAAAGGAATTTTGCTGTCAGTAATCTTGATGCTCCTGATCTGTTCTGGCGCTGAAGCCAGAAGGCGCAACATCGTTGTACCCACCTGGTATGGTTATGGCGTGGTCAGCCCTTATATCACCGGCTATCACCCCTATGCCTGGGGCGCCTACGGTTATTACCCGGCCGCACCCGTTCCCGCCTATAATTATGGCGCCGGTGTACCGGCCTGGAATGGCTCATACTGGTATTACAATTCAGGAAGCCTTGCTGTGGTCGCCAACAATCTCAATGTGCGGTCAGACCCATGGGTTTCCGGCAAAAAAAGCCGGTCGAATATCATCGGTTCGCTCAACACCGGAGAACAGGTTTATGCTATTTCGCGCCACGGCAACTGGTATCTGATTCAGTCCGCTTACCTGCCGCTGCGCTACGGCTACGTCTATGGCAGTTACCTGCGCTTTTATAATGGTGCTCAGCCGGCCGGGCATTATACCGCTTTTTATCCGACTACGCTGGCTTATGCCGGCTGGTAATTCTGGTCAGTCGGCACCGAAGAGGTAATTAAGAACCAGCATAGCCATAGACCCGCCCCAGACAATCGCGACAAGCACCCAGACGATAATGGTGAGCTTGGCGCGTTTTGCTTTAGGATCGGCACTGTTAGCGGTCATTATTTCCTGAATGCTGACATCACCCTGGTCGTCACCCGAAATCGGGTTGAATTCGAGAGATTTTTTCAGTGCAGTCTGTTTATCTTCTTCCTGTCTGGCGGCTTTAAGCGCTTTCTGTTCAACTTCATAGGCGCTGGCGGCATCTTTTAGAAGTTCTTCTGCCGGAGAGATATGGTTGAGCGCTATTGCCAGATTGTCGGCAAGTTTTTCTACAACGCTTTTGTGATCCATTATCAGTGAAGATCGGCAGTTCTGGGCCGTAGAGTAGACGGCATTGAGCATTTCGCGATCTGGATTGGCCGAGAGGACAAGTCCGATTTTTTCGATCATTTCGACAGAAGTTTCGCGCACGAGGGCATCGAGCAGAGGCTGTCGCACTATGTTAAAGTCGACCAGCATCGACATCGAGACGCCAAGCAGACGCTGCTTTACGTTTGAAGAAGCCAGCAGGCCGGTCAGCAGACCTCTTATTCTGTCTCTGTCAATGCCGACGAACACGCGGGTTGCGGTCATCCTGATTTTGCCGTTCTTTTCCTGCATGAACTGCGGCAGATACAGGCAGAGATACTCGGTATCAAGAGTGCTCAGCGCTTTTATGCATGCACAGACGATGTCGGCGTTATCGCTCTTAACATAACTCTTTATTCTGGCGGCATCATCATAGGTGCCGAACTTGCCGAAAAGGTTGATCAGCGCTGCCAGTTCGCGCCCCTGTGCGTCATTGAACAGGCTGTTGAGACGAGGTTTGTTATCTTTGAAAAAGTTGGCATTGGCCCGGGCAAGCAGTTGCACCTTTTCCTGCTCGCCAAGACTGCTGTAATTGTCGAACTCTACTTCTGGCGATTTGATTGGCGGCGGCCTCTGGGGGGCTGGCGACGAAGTTGCCGGCTGATC
>CAZMWO010000250.1:0-5520 GCA_964569565.1 uncultured bacterium
AGAATAAAAGCCAGTGCCAAACGATATTTACGCTCGTCGCCGCCGCAGGAAGTAATAAAGCGGTCAAGGTCGTGGTTGTCGAGAAAAGTTGCAAGCAAACCGGCGTCAGGGTAGTTGCGGTCAAAATAGATGCGCGACGCGAGCCGACGCATATCTGCACCATTGGCGAAAACATCTTTCATCGTGTAATAAAGAGGAAAGTCAAACAGGCTGTTGAAGCCGCCTTCTCTCCATATCGACAGAGTTGCCTTCGGGTCACCGTGCAGATATTCGCCGAGCAACAGAAAACCCGGCCCGCCATCGTTCAGCGACGAACTGTTGAAATCACGCCAGAAATCAAGCGGAACATGCTTGACCGCATCGAGCCTGAAGCCGTCTGGCTGCAGGCGATCGATCCAGTGCCGGCCGACCAGCCGGAAAAATGTCTTTACCACGGGCTTGTGCGAAGCAAAATCAGGCAACCCGAAAATTCTGCGGTTGGTCAGTTGTTCGGTGTCGTTCCAGTCTGCGATGTCGAGAGGAGGGTTGAACCATTCAGGATTAGCTTCGGCAAAAGGCGCATCATAACCCATGTGATTGACGACCATGTCGAGAACGAGCTTCATGTCGGCCCGGCGCAGGCGCTGACGCAGTTCGATCAGTTCATCTTCGCGGCCAAAACGCGAATCTACCGACCAGAAATCATGCACCCAGTAACCATGATATGGCTGATGTTTGAAGAAACGCTCCTGGCGGTTGCTGAGAAACGGGCTGAGCCAGATGCCGGTCACTCCGAGATTCTCGAGATAATCGAGTCTCTGCATGAGACCGGCGATGTCGCCACCATGAAACCCGTTGATATCAGAGGTGTCGACCTCTCGATCATTGCTCCTGTCGCCATTACTGAAGCGATCGATAAAGACAAAATACAATATCTGATCTTTCCAGTCTTCCATTGATTTTGCGCTGATGGGCATGGTTAACAGCATAGCGAGAAGCAGCAGGGTTATGGTCTTTTTCATAATCCGGTCAACCTTTCAATGACATGAGATCTTGCTTAAAGCACATTATAACAGTCGCCGGCCCTGAAATCACAAATATTAACCGCTTACGAGAAATGGTCGAAAAGGCCGGTGGTGCGGTATTGCAACGCCTCGGCGAGATGCTGCGAGGCGATAATTTCAGATTCATCGAGATCGGCGATGGTTCTGGCGATAACCAGCACTTTGTCGTATCCCCTTGCCGAAAGGGCAAAGCGCCGTGCTGCGGCAATCAGCATTTTCTGCGAATCTGCATCTATGCTGCAGTACTGTTCGATTTTTTTGCCGGAAAGATTGGCGTTAAGCAGCATTCCACCTGGATCATTACGCTGTTTCTGAAGAGCGCGTGCCTTGACGACACGATCGCGAACTGTCTCAGAGCTTTCTCCGGCAGGTTTTTCGGCGAGTTCCCATGGCTGCAGGCGTGGCACATGCACCTGCAGATCTATACGGTCGAGCAGCGGGCCGGAAAGTCGCTGCCGGTATTTGCTGATCTGGCGGTTGTCGCAAACACACTCAGAGGAGGGGTCGGTGCTGAATCCACAGGGGCATGGATTCATCGCTGCCGCAAACAGAAACCGGGCCGGGAAAAGGCAGGTCTGAGCCGCGCGCGATATCGAAACCGAACCGGATGACAGAGGTTCACGCAGAACTTCGAGAACCGACTTTTTGAATTCCGGCAGTTCGTCGAGAAACAGCACGCCATGATGCGCCAGCGAAACTTCGCCGGGCCCTGGCGACCTGCCGCCGCCGATGAGGGCGACATCAGAAATCGTATGGTGCGGGTCGCGGAACGGGCGTTGCCTGATCAGGCCGGCTCCCGGCGGTAGCAACCCTTTTATGCTGTATATTCGCGTCACATCGAGCGCCTCGACAAAATCGAGTGGCGGCAGAATTGACGGCAGCGCACGCGCCAGCATTGTCTTGCCGGAGCCGGGAGGTCCTGAAAAAATGATGTTGTGGCCGCCGGCGGCGGCGACTTCGAGGGCGCGGCGGGCCATGTTCTGGCCCTTGATACCTGCCATATCGTTGAACGCAAATATTTCATCGGCCTGGCGTTCGTGATCGTGGGTCGGCAAATCGGCAATCGGCGCTTTTCCGCACGAAAATGCAGCGACCAGTTCCCCGATAGTGGCATAAGAAACCACTTCGAGCTCAGGCACTACCAGAGCTTCGCGCGCGTTGTCGCGCGGCAGAACGATGCCCTTATATCCGAGCTGCAGGGCCATAAGAGCGATGGGCAGAACTCCTCTTGTGTGGCGCAATTCACCATTCAGACTCAATTCGCCGACAAAAATGTATTCACGGCTGAGCGTATCAGGAATCAGCTCCATCGAAGTAAGAATCGACACGGCAATGGGCAGATCAAGCCCCGAGCCTTCTTTGCGCAGGTCGGCAGGCGCCAGATTAACCACGATGCGACCTGAGGGCAGTGTAAAACCTGAATTCTTTACAGCCGAGCGCACGCGTTGCCATGACTCTGAAACCGAGGTGTCAGGAAGCCCGACCAGATCGAACCCGGGCAACCCGCCCGTGATATCGGTTTCGACAAAGACCGGGCTGGCTTCAAACCCCGAAATGGTTGCAGCAGCGATTTTGGCAAACATTCTCTCATGTCCTGCTAAATTTGCTTCTTGACTAAATTGTATTGTAGCATATTTTATACAGGATAGTCATGGTGTTGGTGAGGAACTTGCATGGAGAATATCGATTCGCAAGACAAGAGAGGTCCCGGCGAAGAATTCTATACAGATGCACACGCAGATTTCAGCGCGTCATTTGAAGATGCACTGCTGCTCGAACGCTTTGAAGTCGCCCAGGCACAGCTTGAAGACTTCAAGAGTAAAAACGGCGAATCTGCACTTTATCTCTACCGCCTTGCGCGCCTGAAAGAGAAGCAGAAAGAGATTCGTGTCGCTTACGAAATTTACAAGCGCCTGTTCTACGAAATTCCTGTCTTCATGCGCGATAAGCCCGAACTTGCCCAGATTCAGAAAGACTACATCGATGCCAGGTTAAGCAAAGCTAAGGCGATGTGGAACCAGGTGGTTGCTGCTGCTTCACATTTCATCAAAAAAAACCCGGCAGCTGAGGATAAAAAGAGCAAAGAACCCTATGTCAAGGCTTTCTGGAAAAAACATTACGAAGATCTTGAGGCCGTAGCCGCTACTTTCAGCGGCATTCTGGATTTTGAGCCGCACGACATGAATTCGATTCTGGGGCTGATCCAGTGTTATACCGAAATCGACAACAAAGAGAAGCGTTCATACGCTCTTGAGCTGCTCGATGAAGCAAAAAATTACTGGAAAGGAATGAATCATAAGCGCTCTGAATCAGCTTTTAAGGCGGCGCATAAACAGGAAGAAAGCGGCAATTACGAAGCCGTCATCGAAGTGGTAAACCTGGGCCTCGAAACCGAACCGACCAACATAGATCTTTTATTGATGAAGGCAGAAGCCCTGTCGAAGCTATGGCACTTTCAGGATGCCATGTCATGTATTCAGGTCGCACTCAGGCAGAACCAGAACAACGCCAAAGCACAGCGCCTCAAAAAGGCGGTAGAAGGGCAGATATTCGATCAGAATCTTAAAGATGGTCTTGAATTTCTTTATAAAGCTGAACAGGAAAAGCCGGGAAGTTCACATCAATACAAATGGATCGAATCGGCCCTGAGCTGCTTTCTTGAAGCGCTTTCATACGATTCGCAGAATCTGACGGCGCTCGCGGGCATTTACAGATGCCGTATCAGATCAGGAGAACCCCTCAAGGCGCAGACGACTCTTGAACGTATCAGACAGATCGACCCGAACTACGATGTTTATTCGATCTTTCGCGACAAAAACGAGCATAAAAACACGGACGGCGGCTGTTTCGTCGCCACCCGGGTATATGGCGAAATGCATCCAGACACCGTTTTTCTGAGAAAATTTCGCGACGATGTTCTGAAAAACTGCCTGTCGGGGCAGATCTTTATCAGACTGTACAAAAGAGTCGGGCCGGCCCTGGCTGAACTGCCCGGGCGCAGCCCGTTCTACTCTATCTGCCGGCTGGCGGTAGACTTGATTACCCGCCTGCTCAAAGCACTTAAATACTAGCTGATTTACATTTTTCCGGCGGCAAGAGCCACTTTTATCGAGTTCATGCGAGTCTGCCTGTCATCAGAGCGCGACAGCATGACTACCGGACACTGGGCTCCGACGATAAGGCCGGCACAACTGGTGTTTCCGAAATAAAGCAGAATCTTGCCCAGTACATTTCCGGTATCGATGTCGGGCACCACGAGAATATCGGCGCGTCCGACCACTTCGTTAAAAAGTCCCTTGTGATGAGCCGATTCAAGCGATATCGCGTTGTCAAGCGCCAGCGGACCTTCGACGATGCAGTCACTGCCAAACTGTTTGCGTTCGCCCATTTTAGACAACACGGCGGCATCGACAGTGCTCGGCATTTTGGGGTTAACCTTTTCAACAGAAGACAGCACCGCTACTCTGGCCACTTCGACCCCGAGTTTTCGGGCCAGAGCCCGGCTGTTATTGATCAACTCTACTTTCTCTTCAAGGCTGGGATGCGTAACCATGCCACCATCAGTCAGAAAACGCAGGCTGTTCTCCCACTCGAATATCAGAACATGCGACAGAACATTTGATTTTTTGATGCCGGTCTCAGAGTTCAAAATAGCCTTGAGCAGAACCGGTGTCGATATCGAGCCTTTCATCAGGGCGCTGGCGCGATTGATTCTGATCAGTTCAACTGATTTAAAAGCAGCATCTTCTGGTGTTTCACAATGAATGATCTCAGGGTTGAATCCCGGAGCTGTCATGGCAATGCAACTGCGAATAATATCCCTGTTACCAACAAAGATACATTCGACAAAGCCCTGATTGCTGGCCTCGTATGCCGCAGATACGGTATCGACGTCTTCAGGCATGCATACGGCCATAGGCAGCTTACGTGTTCCAAGAAGCTTGTCTACATCAGCGAAATTCATGGCAAAATCCTTTCCTATATCAGTATTCTTTAACAATCGAAGCATCGGCAAGAGCACGACAGGCGTGCGCGGCCAGCGCTTTAAGTTCGTTCTGCCCAGGTTTTACAATAACAGGAGCGATAAATTCGACTCTTTCTTTTATCCAGGGAACAACCTTCGGGTTGTGAGCCACGCCGCCGGTCAGAATGATCGCGTCTACTCTGCCCTTCATGACAGTTGCCATCGCGCCGATTTCTTTGGCGATCTGATATGCCATGGCTTCGAGCACCAGCTTTGCCTTCTCGTCACCGGCATCGATGCGCTTCGCGACCTCGCGGCAGTCTGAGGTGCCGAGATGAGCTACCAGCCCACCCTTGCCGATCAATTTTTTCTTCAGTTCACCAAAGGTATATTTGCCGCTGAAGGCCATCTTCAGCAACCCGGTAAGAGGCAGCGTGCCACAGCGTTCCGGCGAAAAGGGGCCAGCGTCATTCGCATTATTAACATCGATCTGACGGCCTTTCTGGTGAGCTG
>CAZMWO010000251.1:0-5516 GCA_964569565.1 uncultured bacterium
CGATGGCGATGGTAGACCTGTTGGCCTGGAAATGGATATCCCAACAGGTTTCATAAGACCTTTGCGCGACATTAAACCAACAAGCTTTGGCTTCGATGCTCAAAACCGAGTGTGGGCGCACCATAATGATCCGACTACTATGACTGCCCAACTTGTTCTACTAGACTACAATCTGAACGTTGAAAGATCTCTGGCAATATTTAACTACAGCAATGTTTCAAAGAGCTTACCTAACATCAAGCTCGATCCGTCGACCGGTATGATGTATATGTTACATTTCAATCCCTCCGGGATGCTGGCGGTTTACAAATACGACAGTAACTACTGATCTGATCTTAAAAACACCCGCCCGGGGACTTCCCCGGGCGGGTGTTTGCTTAAAACAAACCAGTATGAAAGCTCTTTGATTGATTTGCTTTATGAAGCTGCGGTTTGCAGGCGGGTGCTCTGGCTCCAGCGATTTCTCATCTATGGGAATCTGCGAACTCTGCTGTTAACTCTTGTAGATTCTGCGACTTCGCGGTGCTACGCGCAGAATGACAAGATCTATGTTCACCGACATTCTTAGCGGTTTTGCCGCTCTGCGACAATCGGTGCAATCTGCGGATTATATCCCTTTCTTAGTGTCTTTGCGGCTTTGTGCGAGATCTTTTCGATTACGATTACGCGCACAAGCACGAGCACGAGAATACGGCGGATTATCCATCTGAATTCTCTCCTGAGTCTCCGCGGCTCTGCGTGAGGCTCTTTCTTCGTGTCTCTGCGGCTTTGTGCGAGATATCCGGGCGGGTGTCAAAGAAATTGCTTTTTTTGCCGGTTTGGCTTAGATTGTTGGCGTATGCTCAGGAACTTCACTCTATTCAGAAGCACTCTCTGGCTGGCGCTGGCTATAAGTCTGCTGGCGCTGGTTGCGGTACAGGCATGGAACCGCGATTACGTGCTCGAACTCTCGATATTTACCGACCGCGGCGACAAGTTCGATATTTATGTCGATCTCGCCGAGCGCGAATTCCGCAACCTGCGCAATGACACCAATAACGAGATTCAGCCATACCTGATCGAGGCCAGGCGTCAGTATGCCGAAGATATCGGCTACAAGAGCGTTATCTACGGCGACGAGAATTACAAAATGATATCGGTAAAGCGCTACAGCTTTGTAGTTAAAGACAAATCCAGCGGTAGAATACTGCTGTCGAAATAGCATTCACGACATGACCAGCATCTGGAGGAGGCCATGAAAATTATAAATCGCAAAAACACATACCGGGTGATTCTCAGCGCGTTCATTCTGGTGGCAGGAAGCCTGTTCGCCCTGGTGAAGTCGCCGCCGGAACGGGTGATTCTGCCCAACGGCCTGCGCGTCATTGTCGTCGAAGACCGCAGTCTGCCGGTTGCTGCCGCCGGAATCATCTTCAATACCCACCCCTATTATCTCACCAACTGTAACTCAGGCATCGGCCGCATTTACCGTTCGCTCATCGAGTCTGCCGATTTTGCGGGCGAAACCCGTTTCGACTTCAATGCCCGCCTTGAATCGGTTGGCATAATCAATGAATTCGGCGGCGGCCAGGAAATGTTCTACGCCGCCTGCAACGGCAACGCCGAGAGCCTCGATGTCATGCTCGATTCGCTGCACAGCATCGCGTTCCGTCTCAAGCCCACCGAAGCGGATTTTGCTCAGGCCAAGGACGAGGCGATACGTTTCGTCAAATCTGCCATAAAATACCCGAAATCGACCGGGCTGATGGAAAGAATGATGTGGAAAGACCTCTATCAGGATGCCGCCATCGAATGCCACGGCCCAATCAGTGAAGAAAAACTGGCCGGCGCTGAGTTCAAAGATCTGAGCGCTTTCACTACAAGCGTTTTCGTACCTAATAACGCTGTATTGGTTGTTATCGGTGACATTCAGGCGGCTGATGTATTCAAAACCGCCATGCAGAAATTCGGCGACCAGCAGGCTGCCATCATCGACAATGAAACAACCCCTGTCCACGTAAAACCTGCCGGATCACGCAAAATCGAAAACATCGACTACGCCGACATCGAAGAAACTGAAGTTCTCATCGGCTTCGAAGCCCCCGGCATCGCTGCTGCCGACATGGCAGCAGCATCTCTCTGGCAGGCCGCACTATACGACATCAACAATTCCTGGCTCGAATATGCCGTGCGCAAAGATTTCCCCGAGCTGAAGAATCTTTTCGCCCGCTACGTACCGGGGCGCGAGAACGGCCTGTTTTTGATTGGCTTCAGCAGCCGGGAGTCAGACGTCAACCGACCGACCAACTTCATTCTCTCATCGCTTGCCAATCTTTACATGACTCCGCCGCACGGCGACGAACTTCGGCGAATGGTTGAAATGATGCAGCTCAAGACCCTGGAAAAACGTGAATCGCGCCTCGAACGGGTTTATGAGCTTGGCTTTGCCGAACTGATGGGTAATTATCGCATCAGCGAAGGCATTTCAGCCGCATTCAGCCGCGTTACCCCTTCCGACATGAAAAACCTGGCGCAAAAAATGTTCAGTTCAGACCGCTACGGAATCAGAATCATCTACCCGCTCAAGCTTCAAAAAGCCGAAGATATTCCGGTTAAGATGCAGACGCTCGACAATGGAGCCAGGGTGGTCGTGCGCAGCTTTGCCGGCAGTGAAGTCGTCGGCCTGTCGATACTTTTCGGTGTCGACCTCTGTGTCGGCAACGAAGAAGAACAGAAACTGACAAGGCTGGTCGCCGAAATGGTCTGCGACTACATCAACGACCATGAGAACCGAAAACTCAATGCCCAGCTCGATGAAATCGGCGCCCGCATCGAGGCTGTATTCAACAATGAAAGTCTGATCATTTCGACGCGCACCCGGAAGCAGAAGTTACCTGAACTGCTGGCGTTTCTGAACAAGCTGCTGCAGAATCCTGAGTTTTCTGAAAATTACTTCAACAAGGCCAAAGAACGCATACTGCAACGTATCGCCGACGAAAAAGCAGCGACCAACAACATCATCTACGGCAACATGGTTGACGGTCTGTATCCCGGCATGAACTTCTATTCTCCCAACCTGCTCAGCAACGACATGGACAAAATCAGCTTTGCCCGGGTCAAAAAATTCTACAGCGAATGGGCCGTGGGTGCCAACATGTGCGTGGCCGCCGTCGGAAACTTCGACAGCGAGCAAACCCTCAAGCTTATTGCAGGTACTTTCGCTTCGGCACCCAAAGGAAAGAGCGCAATAAAAGCGACCTGCCCCGTCTGGGTCGGACAACCTCTCGAAAAGACCGAGGTAAGAGAAGTCAAACTACCTGCCGGCAGCGAGTATGCCTATATCGGTGTCGGCTTCAGAATGAAACCCTTCCTTAATCTGACCAATCAGGATGAGCTCCGCACCTCTTTCGGAGCCAACTCAGTGCTCAGCCACCTGCTGTTTGCCAGCAACAATGCGCTGATTCTACAGGAACTCAAAAAGATCGATGCACATCGCGGCCTGTCAGGTGTTTACCGCGCCAATCAGCTGTTTTCGGTCTTCGCTTTCTACGCGGCAGTTCCAGTTGACAAGGTTGATGAAGCCAGGCAGACAATCGAACGGGTTGTCGCGCAGATTCCCGAATTGAAAGTATCGAGCGAAGACATTCAGGCAGCCGGCAAGAAGCTGAAGTCATGGTTCAACCGTGCGCTCGAGCGCTCAGATGCCCAGGCCACCACGCTTGCCGGCTTTCTCTGGAACGGCCTGCAGGTCGATTTCCTTGAAGAAATTCTTGGCGTCTACAGCCAGGTAACCATCGAAGATGTAAAAAAGAGCGCCGGCAGCAATTTCAAAAACTATCTGCTGCTGATCGCCCGCCCCGAAAAGTAAGACATAAAAAAAAACCGCCAGAACCCTGTGGTTCTGACGGTTTTTTTATGACTGAATTCAGGTCAGATAAGTCTGCAGATTGACTGAGCGGCGCGGATTGCGCAGCTTGGCAAGAGCCTGCGACTCGATCTGGCGCACGCGCTCACGCGTAACGCCAAGCAGTCTGCCGATTTCCTCAAGAGTGTACGAACGCGTGTCATGCAGACCGAAACGATGCATGAGAACTACCCTTTCGCGGTCGGTCAGTGAATCCATGACCTTCGCGAGTTCGCTGTCCAGGGCTTTCTTTTCGGCCTCGGCCAGCGGGTCAGAATCGTTGTCAGTAATCACGTCACGCAGGAAGAGATCTTCTTCAGGGTCTACCGGCGTGGTATCCATCGACACCACATTTGGAATATCACGCATGAACTTGCGAAGATCCTTGGGTTTCATCATCGCGGCTTCGGCCAGTTCATCGATGGTCGGGCGGCGGTTGAGCTTTTTGATCAGAGTCTCTTCGATTTTCTTGATCTTGAGACCCGTATGTACACGATTAAGTGGCAGACGAATCGGATTACCGTGGCTCGACACCATCTGAATCATGGCCTGGCGAATCCACCAGACGGCATAAGAAATGAAGCGAACATTCTTTTCGCAGTCAAATCTCTGTGCGGCACGCATGAGACCAAGGTTTCCAACCGCGATCAGGTCTTCGAACGGAACCTCGTTGATATGGCGATAGCGTTTGGCAACGGCCACAACAAACCTGAGGTTGGCAAGAATCAGACGTGCCCGCGCGCGCGTATCGCCATCCTGGACCTGCCTGAGGAGGGTAAGTTCTTCTTCTCTGGTAAGAGGAGGGTGTTTCTTGAGATCTTTGAAGTAGCTCTTAAGAAGCTGGCTGTCGTTATCCCGATCGTTATTATACATACTTGCCATATAGAATCTCCGTTTCTTTCTGGGGTTGCTGTAAGATCATGTACACCAGCTTTATCCTCCTGATTCCGCATGGTGTACGGCAACCCGGAATTAAATCGGAACAAGTTCCTAAATATTTAACGAATAAAAGTTTTTCTGGAGATTTTTTTCTCTGATCGCTCTCTAGTTTTACAGAAACAACAAAACACCGCAATCTAGCGGCTCTCTCTGATTGTTCCGATTAAATTTTTTTCTCTCTTAACCATACTTTAACATAAAACTATTTAACGCGCAAGTATTCTTTCAACTTTTTTTGCCGCGACCACGAACCGCCGGTCACGCGCGCCTGGAACCAAAATATCTGGTCAGTTCCGCCAATATGCCCGAAATTCCGCGGCGCGAACTGTATAAAACCGGCAGCGAATCACGGGCAACCGTTGCGACCAGCTCACGCAAAAGTGTGTGCGAAATCTGTCTGACAATGACGACCACCAGATCCGGCCGCCCGAAACCGGCCTTTAGTTCAGAAAGATTCTTGAAGCCGCTGTGCCATTCGACCTTGAGGTTATATTGTGCCAACACCCTCTCGTATTCGCTGCCAACATAATCGCCGCCAAAGATTTTAACACGCTGCCCCGAAAAGACCGGCGCGGCGGCCGGCGCCTCAGGCGGCAGCACCCGGCCGCAGAAGTCACAGCTCTGCCCTGGCCCGGCAGCCCTGACCAGAGCTTCACCGGCAGCAAGACTGTTACAGAGAGTGTTGTCACAGCTT